>NZZP01000018.1 GCA_002698665.1 Gammaproteobacteria bacterium
CTAGAAGTGTTTTATTCATATCTTAATCATAACAAGAAAGTGTGTGGCTAGAGTAGTTTTTTCAATACCCCCGGCAATACCCCCAAGTGATTCAATTCGACGATAATCTTAAAAATGCTAAATAAATTATTTATATGCTATTCATACACTTATGAATCTATTGAATTGCTATTGTTTATGGAATTCTCCGGGCGGGGAGGTAAAGCTTTATCTGGGTTTGATATAAATTCGATATAGCGAATAAAGAAATACAACAAGTCCAAAAGCAACCAAATTCATATTATTAAAGAATTGCCCTATCAAACTGAGAATCATACCCGTAAGAATGAGGATTAGATTATAATCTGTAATTTTCACTATACTAATTATATAAGATGTGGATGTGGCTGAGAAGGCTTTTGTAAAGGAGAATTAATTAAGGGAGGTTTTAATAGCTATTATTAAAAGCAAGAAAGCTACTACATACTGTGATGCTAATGCAGCAGCTAGTGAGAATAAAACCAAAATCATAGCGTTACTTCTATTAGTCATTTTATAGATGTTATGTATTCTGTAAATATGTCAAAAGATTTTCTGGGGATGTTTCGCCATAAGGATCATCTCCATAATTATCAGCTTTACCCGGCTCTTCAAAAATTTTTTCAATTTTACAGTCATTGATTATAGCAGCATAACGCCAACTTCTTTGACCAAAGCCCAAGTTACTTTTCGCTACATTCATACCCATTGCAGTTGTAAAATCTCCATTACCATCAGGAATTGTTTTTATATTCTTAATGGCACAATCTGTCGCCCATGCATTCATAACAAAGGCATCATTAACTGATACTACAAATATATCATCAATACCCTCATTCTTAAAAGTTTCAAAGTTTTGATCAAAACCAGGTAATTGATACGTGGAACATGTTGGTGTAAATGCACCAGGTAGTGAGAATATAATCACCCTTTTGTTTGCAAATAGTTCTCTACTAGATCTAGTTACAAACTTACCGCCTATTGGACAGGTACCTTGATCTGGTCTTGTATCACCTTCTCTAAATTGAAAGTTAATATCTGGGATTGTATCACCTATGTTTATTGCCATCACAAACCTCCTTGTGGCTATATCTCTCCCTGTTTTTTATATATTATATAATACTTAATCATATATGAAAGATATATTACTTAATAACTTGGATAGTATTAGATTTAAAAAATTATAAATATTGTTATCATTGAAATATTATGGAAATGTTAATAAATTACTATAGGAATAAAAATGACAGAGATTAACTATGAAAAACTAATTGGGCAGTGGCATAAAGAAAGAAACCTCATAGAGGGTAGCACTGATAAAGATCAGTATATGAAATTAATTCAAGAAGCAGGAGAATTATCCGATAGCCTATGTAAAGGAAAGGATATTCGTGATGATATAGGAGATATGATGGTTGTGTTGATTAACATAATGGTGAGAAATAAGTTAACTATTCAAGAATGCTTGTCTACTGCATATAACGATATTAAAGATCGAAAAGGTAAAATGATTGATGGGGTATTTGTAAAAGAAGGTGATGAATAAAATACTTTTATCTTTTTTCACTCTCATAGTCTTTTGTTCATCTGTCTTCTCCGATGATACAGTTAACGTTACTGAAATAACGAAACACCTAAATGAACCCTGGGGTATGACATTTGTAGATGACGATAATTTACTTATAACCGAGAAAACAGGCGAAATATTACGAATTGATATGAAAACAGGCAAAAAATCTTCGATAGATCATGAGCTGGACTTTTATTATTATGGGCAAGGAGGATTATTAGACATCTTATATAACGATGGTTATGTATATGTGAGTTACTCAGAAGATAGAGGGGACGGTTTAACCTCTACATCTATAGCTAGAGGATTATATAATACTCAAAAAATTGATTTTAAGAATATCTTTAGAGCAGAGCCACCTATTAGTAGTGGATATCATTTTGGGTCACGAGTAGTTATAAAAGATACCTATTTATATGCATCAATAGGTGAACGAGGTGCTGGTATGATTGCCCAAGATGTAAGCAATCATCCTGGTAGTATTATTAGAATTCATTTAGATGGATCTATACCTAATGATAATCCAAAGTTTATCAGTAAACCAACTTGGCTTCCTGAAGTTTATCAGATTGGAGTTAGAAATCCCCAGGGTATGTATCTTTCGCCAATCAATAATAAAGTTTATATCTCTAACCATGGAGCGAAAGGAGGAGATTTTTTTGGGGAAGTTAAATTTGCTGAAAATTATGGTTGGAAAATTATAGGATGGGGAGGTAAGAATTATAGTGGTACTAAAATTGGTGACGGTAGTGCATGGAAACCTGGTTTCACAAAACCATTATGGGTTTGGACGCCATCTATTGCCGTTTGTAATATTCTAATATACAACGGGGATGTCTATCCTGAATGGAATGGTGATATTCTAGTTACGTCACTAAAATATAAAACATTATATAGACTTGATTTTGAGGACGAAGTAGTAAAACAACAACATATTGTTTTTGAAGATTTGATTGGAAGAATTAGAGATATTGAAGTAAATAGTAAAGGTGAAATTTTTTTAATTAATTCTAACAGTAATGCAAGCCTATGGAAGCTTAATAAATTTTAAAAAGGAGAAATATATGTATAAACTGTTTATTTTATTGTTATCTTGGATAATTATCATCCCAGATTTATATGCTGATAGTTATATTGCAACAAGACAGGAACTTTGGTTTTCTGACTCTAGCTACTATAAAACTTCGCATCATGTAAAGGTTGGCAAAAGTTTTAAATATAATAATTATAATCTTTTTGGCGAGGTAGGTATTGGAGAAGATATTAATGAAGGTACCCCAGTTGGCTCTGGATCATCTTTTGACTATCTTCGCTTTGGCGTAAGCCGCGTATTCTTTAATTCTTTGAAAATTAATGTAAATTACCGTAGCAAAATGAAATCAGATGCTAGGGATTTGAACTGGTTGGTCATTAGTACTAAATACAAGTTTTAATAGAAAATATTTATTGATATTAAGTATTTATTTAGATTAGATATCTTGATATGCTAAAAATAATTAATGGATTAATTTATGAACATTATAAAAATAATTGAAAAAGGACTTTTAGGCATCATTGCATTCCTTACTATAATTGCAACATTCCAAGAAATAATGAAAATTTATGCCGTAGGAAGGGTTTATCTGCCAGATCTCCTATTACTATTCATTTATACGGAAGTTCTTGGAATGATAGGCGTATTCTATACAAGCAATAAGATACCAATTACCCTTCCACTATTCATAGCTATGACTGCATTATCAAGATTAATAATTTTACAAGGTAAAGACATGGACCCTAGTGCTTTAGTATATGAGGCGAGTGCTATAGTCCTTATAGCGTTAGCATGTTTAATTATTAGATATAGACCTGGAAGTCAACAGAGTGAAGAATAAAAATAAAAAAAGTAATAGAATAGCTTATCTAGATGGGAAGTTTGTATCATATGAAGAAACAGATTTCTGGAGAAGAGGTTTTATGAAAAAAATTCCTGTCCTAGCTGGTCTATCATTTGTGATGCTAATTGGTATTGTTCTTACGGTTTTTGTAAAGTAAATGTTAATTATCTAATAGAAAAAGATTTAGCAGTTTTTATATCATAATAAATATTTAGTAATAAATGTGGCAATGTCAAACAGGCAAGAAGAATAAATATATATTTAGCTATAATAATATCGATACTAGATGAACTTAATTTAAGTAATACAAATATAGTTAAGATAGTAAAAAATACTGAAGCCATAATAATGATCTGTAAATATCCTTTAATAGAATATTTTTTTGGAACTAAATCATCATCATATATAGATATTATGTAATGTTTAATTGAGTGATGAAAACAAAAATACAAAATAAAAGATATCAATGGTGGAAGAATAATAAGATTAGGAATTAATATTAGATACACCATTGAGTGACGCATACCAATAGAATATAGAGAATATAATACTAAGAAAAAATATAAGATATATATATAAATGCTCACATAAATCATAGCAAGGTTACTATCGGTTATCTGGTTAAATATAAAAAATACTTGATCAGTGTGGAATAATATAGGTAAAATTATCGGGATAGAACCTAATATTAAAACTAATATATAATTATTAATATCATACTTCATCGTAGGAATTTCCTCAAAACCAAAATGAAATGCGGAAATCGCTAAAAATATCAGTAATGCTAGCAATGGCATCATAATCCATAGATAAAAATATAAAATTGATAAGAATATATATCCAAAAGTGAAATGATAAATCCAATTAACATTTTTATTAAATAATCTTTGAGCAATGGAGTAATCGAAGAAGCCATGAGGTATGCCAATTATTGTAACGGCAATGAGTAAAAAGTAATATTGAAAGTCATAACTAATAATAGTCGGGTTTAATACATATACAGCCAGAAATAATAAACTCACATTTATTAGTACATTAACTCTAATGCGATTAAGTTTTTTGACGAAAGATAGACTTGATTGCATATTTTATAAAAATTAGTTTAGGCATATTAAATATTATCCTAAGAAGATCAAATAACGAAGGGATATCTGATAAGAACTTTATAATAGTTTCATCTTTATTTTTTTTCATCATTTGGAACATTAAATCCTTTGCTACTATTGGTTCATTTTTAACAATTTCAAGCATAACATTGTCCATTTTTCTCAAAACTCTTGCAGTCGGAGTAAATAGTGGATTTGCTGATTTAATATTATTAATCATATTCAGAAAATAATCAGATTGTTTCTGAATATTCAAAAAAGTATAGCCTGTAGATGCTCTTGTAGCACCAGAAGTAATACCAATTTTAAAAATATTATTTGTTAATGATTGTTTTGGTAAGACAGATGTCATGGGTATAATACCATACTCTGATCTAACTATATCATAAGTAGTCGTAAGATTCTTATTGATATAATTAACTAATTCTTTTTCTAATTCTTGAGAAGTATAAATTTTAGATGTAAAGAATGTATATTCACATAAAACAGTATTATCTTTAAATGGTAATACATAATAAAAACTAAATTCATGACCATCAGTGAAATCCATCAATTGAGCCTTTGTATTAGAAAGAAATGAGTTAGAAGTAATATAATACCCTAAGAAAACTTGAAACATAGAGGCAGCTGACTGCAATGGTCTACTATCAAATAGTTTCTGCGCTTGATATATAGTTCCATTATTATTTATCATAATCAGATTGTTCTTCTCATTTATTTCTTTTACACAACTGCTAAATTCAATCTCAATATTCTCAGCTTTATCAATTGCCTCAAAAACTAAATCATCAAAATCATATGAATCAATAGATTTGTAGTTATATTTCTCACAATCAATCAAAGCTGACGCATTATGATTAACTTCAAGTCTAGTCAATGAATTATTTTCTAAAGATTTAAAAGGATGGTTATATATATCCCAATAAGACCATGTTTTTCTTACCCTGTCATTTCGATTGCCTGACTCAAGTAGACATACCTTTAAATTAGAATTGATAAGTCTATAAGCAAGGCTTAAGCCTGAACAGCCAGCTCCAATTATAATAATGTCATACTTTTTCATGAATAAATGGCAAGTTTTTCAATGCCTCATGAAGATTACAATTATGTGCTTCTTTTTTATAGGGTATGAGATGAAAGAGAATAAACTCGATAATACATCTACCAAAAATTAGAGTTTTTTCAAATCTATTTGTGTTTGCTTCGTTTAGATATATTAATTTATTATTATTTTTAATTTTTTTACCTATACCCTGATATAAGCGTAAAGCTAATAATATTGAAAATCTTGATTTAATAGGTATAAATTGTATTCCTTTTAATGCACTATCATAATACAACTCTGATATAGATATAAGCTTATTTATACTATCTTTGATATCAGTATTATTTTTATCAATCTTATTATATGGATAGATCTCAAACGGGATATATATTCGTTTGTTATAATAATCCTCTATTATATCTCTACATATATTTGTTAGCTGCATTGCAATACCCAAATCAATAGCATAATATTTTTCTTCTTGCTTATTAACATTGATAAGCTCACACATTAATAAACCAACACAGCCAGCTACCCTATATGAGTATCTAATAAGCTCATTTATAGTTTGGAACCTTTTAAAATTATCATCAGAATTTATACCTTTTTTTAATTCATTAATCACTAATTGATTTAGTTTGAGGTTTTTAATATTCTTTTCAACTAGAGTTAAATCATGGTTGTATTTTTCATCAATACTATCATCATAAAAACGGCAAAAAGCATAGACTGACAATACATTTATTTTAATTTCTTTTGGCAAAAAAGCAGAGGCAAAATGAAAAGTTTTGCTGTTTTTCTTAATGATGTCAATATTCTTAGCTAGCACCGTAATCTCTCAGTATAAGTTTCTCTGTTGCTTTTGCTGTAGATATGACACCTGGTACTCCAGCTCCAGGATGTGTACTAGCACCTACAAAATACAAATTATCATATTCTTTAGATTTATTTGAATATCTAAAATATGCTGACTGTCTAAAGATAGGTTGAATGCCGAAACCACTACCAGCAAAAGTATTTAAATCATTTTCAAAGTAATCAGGTGTTATATAAAAATGATCAACAAGATTTTCTTTAATACCAGGCAATATATATTCATCTAATATAGTAAATACCTGATTTGCAAATGCTTCGGAATGCCTATTCCAGTCAATTGAACTTAAATTATTTGGAACAGGCGCTAAAACATAAAATGAATCACTATTATTTTGCATTCCTTTCTTATCGGTCGCGAGAGGTCTATGTAAATATAAACTTGGATCATTTATAAATATTTTCTTATCAAAGATATCCTCAAGCAATTCTTTGTGTCTTTTGTTAAAGATAATAGTATGATGTTGAACAGAATCATAGATTTTCTTCGATGAAAAATATATTACAAATAAACTCATTGAATGTTTTAAAATATTTGGATTATTAAATATTTTAGTGGGCTTTCTATTTAATACTGTTTTATAGAATAATGTTGGGTCAGCATTACTTATGACTATATCAGAATCATAAGAAGAATTATAGGTGATAACTTTTGATATCTTTTTGTTAGTGTATTCTAGGTTTATAACTTCTTCGTTTGTCTTAATATTTATACCTATATCATTCATGAGTTTTTCTAGACCTTCAATGATAGATCTAGTGCCACCTTTAGCATAATACACACCCCATTTCCATTCTAGATATTGTATTAATGTATAGATTGATGTCGTAGTATATGGATTTCCACCAATAAGCAGTGGATGCATGCTCAATGCTTTTGTTAGATTTTCATTATTGATAAAATGAGAAACAGTGCTATGTACAGATTTATAAAATTTAATTCTTACAAGTTCCGGTAAATATGGAATCATGCTAAATATAGACTCGAAAGGTTTATCAGAAAGCTCAGTGTAGGCTGTTTTAAATATTCTTTTAGAATGTCTCAGTAATTTTATGTATCCTTTTGCGTCGTCATAAGAATATTTTTTTTCAATATTCCTAATCATCTCTCTAAGATTGTCTCCATAATCAAATTGAGACTTATCAGAAAAAATGAATCTATAGAAAGGTTTTACTTTCATCAGTTTAAAATAGTCTTTACTTTTTTTGCCATTCATTTCAAATAATTCATCAATAAGATAGGGAGCAGTGATTACAGTAGGTCCTGCATCATATTTAAAGTTATTATGAGAAAAAGTTCTTGCTCTTCCACCTAAATTAGAATGTTTTTCCAAAAGCGTCACTTCATAATTACAAGCTCTCAATCTGCATGCGATAGCAAGACCTCCGAATCCGGAACCTATAATTATTGCTTTTTTCATGAGATAAACATATGGGGCACTTAACTAAGAGCCCCATATGTAAATTAATTATGCAGTCTGTTGTGAATCTTGAACTGCAGCTGACCAAATAAATACACCAAAAGCGATTTTATTTACAAAGTCGGCTAAGTTATAAATCAAGTTTAGACTTGCGGCATCTACTCCACCCATGAGGTACCCAAAAAAGTATCCTAAAGGATAGATTGCCCAACCAACTAATACAACTAGTCTACAAGCTGAGAATGCTGACTGAACAGAAGCACTTACAGTGTTGCTGATTTGAGCAGCTTCACCTCTAAATATTTCATTAAGAATGTAGAACCATCCAGCTAAACCTATAATGAATCCTACTACTGCATTAATCATGCCCGCTTCGCCAGCAAAGCCAGCAATAAGCATAACCAATGTGCCTACTAAAAGTCTATTAAATACACCTATGCTTACAGTCGTTACTGCAGCAAGGATTAGATAGAACTCAATCATTTGAAGAGGTACTGTCAAAACCCAGTCTATATATCTAAAGACTGTTGGCGATTCGCCTGTAGAGACCCATACTTCTCTCATATAAAAATAATGTACAGCCGCAATTAAAGTAACAAGTGAAATTACTGACAAAGATGTTTGCCATTTACCTGAAACGCGACTTCTCTCAACAATAAAAAATACTGTTGCTGCCACCATAGCAATTGAGATAATCCAGAATGTTACACCAACTAAATCTGATGCCGCTAGATCTCCTGCAAAAGCAATTGACGGTAAGAGTGCTATAGTAAATACTGTAGCTACATAGGATAATAGTTTTTTCATATCAACCTCCATATACGTTGAATATCCTCCCTTTTAACATAAGATAATACATGTATTTTATAATGTCTACTGCATAATTATAAAAAACGAAGAAATATCTATAAGACAGCAATAATATGATTTACAATTCACACCATGGAATTAACAGAATTGCTAATACTAGTAATATTATCAATATTTCAATCAATATTTGGGATTGGCTTATTGGTATTTGGCACACCCACATTCCTAATATTAGGCTATGATTTCATAGAAGTGCTGAACATTCTACTGCCATTTTCAATAAGTATCAGTTTGTTGCAGATATTATTTAGTAAGAATAATGATAAAAAGTTTACATCGAGTCTAATTATATATTGTGTACCTGCTCTATTAATATCATTAATAATTATGATTCAATATCAATATAGTATTAACTTCATATTACTGACATCTATCACAATAATTATATTTTCAATAATAAATTTGAGTAACTTTAAAAACTTCATTATTAATAATTCAAATATAAGAATGAATACTAGTTTAATAATTCTTGGTATTATACATGGCTTAACAAATCTAGGAGGAAGTTTACTAACCCTTATATCAACAAATATCAATAACTCAAAAGATTCTATAAGACATAATATTGCTCTAGGTTATTTCTTATTAGGTACTGTTCAACTTATATTCATAAATATTAGTGGACCAAGTATAGACTTAAAAAGTATAAATTATTTATATCTTCCTATTATATGTTTTTTTATTGCAAAAACTATTTATGAAAAGATTACGAGTGAGCATTTTTCGACAACATTAAATATAATAGTTTTGATATACGGTATAATTATATTCTTAAATAACATTACGTAGGAAATTATTAATTTGTTGATCAAAAATAAAATCGCTTTTATTGATAGGTTTAGTTAAATATAATCCATTTAATGTTTTGAGTCTACTTAATGCCACATAGGTTTGACCATGAGCAAAAGCACCAGAATCCATATCAAGAACGACATCGTCATAAGTTTGGCCTTGAGATTTGTGAATTGTTGTTGCCCATGCTAATTTCAATGGGTACTGAGTAAATGTAGCAGTTACAGATGTTATTATCTTGTTATCTTTCTCAGATATTGTATATTCAAATCTTTCCCAAGTTTCTTTTTCTAAATCAAATGTTTTATCTTTAATTTTAATAGTAATTTTGTTTTTATGAAGTTTATCAATAGTAGCTAATGAACCATTCATCCAATGTTTCCCATTATTCTTTACTAACATTACTTGGGCGCCCTCTTTTAGTCTAAGATTCTTGTCTACAGGATTACCAGAAAAGTTTCCATCTACTTCAGCATTGTATTGATACTCTTTCGTCTTAATTTTATCTAGGTTAGATGAGTTTATTAAATTAACTTTATTATTATTTGTAGATAATGTTAGTGTCTCATCCGGGATATCATCATAAGTTTTTATCAATCTATCATTAAATAGTTTTAAGTCCATAGTTGTTATTTGGGCATTACGTACTTTATCAAGAAGTTGAATCAGGTTTTTATCAGTTTGACGAAATACTTTAGTTAATATGAAGAATTTAATATTCAATAATTTAATAACATTAGAATTAAAAAAAAAGAATCCATTTGGATAAAGCTTATTCATAACATCATATTCATCAGTTGTAATAACTGGTGGTAATTGATATAAATCACCAACGAAAATCATTTGTACTCCACCAAAGGGTATTTTACTTTTTCTATTGGATTTTAATGTTAAATCTATTGCATCAATGATATCAGGGCGTAACATTGAGACTTCATCTATCAAAATAGTATCAATCTTATTGATAAGACGTTTCTTGAAATAATTTATTTCAATATTTTTTTCTGTTAATACATGAAAAGGGAAATTAAAAAACGAATGTATAGTTTTTCCATCGATATTTTGTGCAGCTACAGCAGTCGGTGCTAACACAATCATATTTTTACTAGTATTCTTAGCAAGATATTTAATTAATGTTGATTTGCCAGTACCAGCTTTGCCAGTAATAAATATAGATTCCGTTGTGTTATTAACTGAATTGATAATCTCTTGAAATTCTTTAGTAATATCTATATTTGAAGTTGACATATAGATATCTTGATTAATGTAATATGTATTGAAGCAGTTTTGCGAACTCAAATATTACAAGAAATATTGCTACCAAGAAACAAAAGAAAGTTACAACGATGAGTGGTGGTATCAACATCGGTTTATTTTTAGCAAGAAACTTGATTAATATCCTCTCAATAATTTTTTGAGAATAAAATATTATATTTCCAAATACAATAGCTGCAAAAAGAGGTCCTAAAACAAAAAACACAAAAGGCTTCCAAGAGTAAACATCGGAAAACCCTACATCTGTTGAATAAATATACAGACTGGCGCCAAACCAAAATAGTACCGATATAATTTTTGCATTTTTTTTAACCTTCATTGTTTGAAGTTCTTCTTGATGTTGCATTTTTTGTTTATTCACGATTTAACTCTTGAAGTATATACACTATTTTCAGTATCTATTCTTACAACTTCTCCTTGTTTAATAAAAATTGGAACCATTACTGTTTCTCCATTATCTAAGACAGCTTCTTTAAGGGTAGAAGATACTGTATCACCCTTGATTGCATCAATAGTTGACTTAACAAGAAGGTTTACAAATTTAGGGGGTTCAACTTGTATAATTTTCTCATTCCATTTAATTATATCGCATTCATCTCCATCAATGAGCCATTTTGAATTTTCAGAAAGAAGTGATTCATTTACTGTTAGTTGTTCGTAGCTTATTAAATCCATAAATATATAGTTCTGATCTTCTTTATATAAATACTGCATTTTAGTATTTATTACATCAGCTTCATCAATAGATTCACCAATTTTAATGGTCTTCTCAAGAACTTTATTATTCAATAAATTCCGAATTTTTACTTTCGTGAATGCTTGTCCTTTGCCTGGATTAACAAAGCTATTCTCCAATATTAGATAGGGCTCATTATCAACAAGTATTTTATTGCCATTTCTTAGCAGTGATGAATTATCTGCCATTAATTTACATGTTGTTGGTGGTTTAGATTAATTATTTCAGCATCTTGAAGTCTTTTAATTCTTAGTTCCAATGGAGGATGAGATGAAAAAAGTTTTCTGATAACAGAGCTGTGTCCTTTGTTAGATATGCCTAATGCTAGCATCTGGTCAGGTAATTTAGCGGCAGAATGTTTCTGTAGCGATTGCAAAGAAGAAATCATGCTCTCTCTTGAAGTAAGCTGAGCTCCACCTATATCAGCTCTAAATTCTCTCTGCCTGGAAAACCAGAATACGATTGTACTTGCAAGTATACCTAAGATGATTTGTGCAAATATTGTTGTAACAATGTAACCTATTCCATATCCTCTATCGTTTTTAAGTATCACTCTGTCAACAAAATGCCCAATAACTCTAGAGAAGAAAATTACAAATGCGTTAACTATGCCTTGGATTAAACTTAATGTTACCATATCTCCATTCGCTACATGGCTCATTTCATGTCCTATGACAGCCTCAATTTCATCTCTTGACATTGTTTGGACAAGACCAGTGCTTAATGCTATCAGTGAACTGTTTTTTGATGCGCCAGTAGCAAAAGCATTTGGTCCTTGAGATTGGAAAATTCCGATTTCTGGCATCTTGATGTCAAGAATCTTGCTTTGTTTTTCCACAACATTAAAATACCATTTCTCGAATTCATTTGAGGGTTTAGCAATCACTTTGACACCTGCCATGGATTTAGCCATCCATTTAGACATATAAAGTGATATAAATGCACCACCCATGCCAAACACAAGTGAAAATAGCATTAACTGATTATAATCTAGATCAATGCCATTACTTTGCAAGATACCAGTGAAACCGGTAAGAGACAGCACTATGCTTAAAACGACTAGTATCGCAATATTTGTAATAATAAAAAACAGTATTCTTTTCATAATATTCCTCTATTCAATATTATAGGTTGTTTTACCTTTTTCAAGCAAAAACTTTTTATCAATTTTTTTGCCACGTCTATTCTTGGCCATATGGAAATCCTTTAGATTTGAAGACTCTAAAACCTTATTTCTTTTGGTGTCATAATTAAAGCACAGAGATTGGCTTTGATTGATAGCATTAGCGTATTTAACTTTATCATCACTCGTCTTAGGCAAATTAATTAACTTTACACCCCTACCTTTTGAGAGGATAGGTACTTCAGATAAACTATTAACTAGCATGTATCCATCAGCACTAATAATTAGATAATGAGTATGTATATCTAAATCAACAGCACAGAAGCAAATAATAGTATCGTTTTTAGTTTTAACGAATGATTTACCTTTTTTATTCTTAACCAAAAGATCATCATATAATGACATGAAACCATATCCCTGATTTGTTACAGATAAAACACTTTGGCTTTTTGTCAAAGGCTGCATGCCCATTATAGATATGCCATCATTAAGTTGGAAATACTTACCCAGAGGTTCTCCTTGACCCCTAGACACAGATATATTTAATGAATCGAGATTATAGATATAACCCATTTCATCTATAAAAACTAAAGGAATATCAGTAGAGGTTTCAAGATGTTGAAAATATTCGTCACCTGTTTTAAATGTAAATCTAGAAATATCACCGACATGTCCTTTAATAAATTTTATCCAGCCATTTTTAGATAAAACCGCAGTAACCTTCTCACTGTTTATCACCTGCTTGATGGTTATTTCCTTAGAAATATGGAGATCTGAGATTTTAGTTTGTCTATCTCTTGAGAATTCTTTTTTAATTTCATTAAGTTCTTCGATGAGATAGTTTTTGAGTTTAATTTTAGATTTAACTATTGATGATATTTTCTTTTCTGATGCGCGCAATTCACCAAGTTCCTCACGGATATTTTTTTCTTGAAGTTTTGCTAAATTCCTTAACTTGATATTTATAATTGCTTCATATTGAATATCTGTAAATTTATATTTGGAAACTAATTTTTGCTTAGGATTATCATGATTTCTTATGATATTTATAATTGCATCAAGATTTTTGTAGACAATAATATATGATTCTAGAATATGAATGCGTTTTGTAATTTTATTCAGCTCCCATTTTAGTTTATTTTTTATAGTTGCGAGTCTATAACTAATCCATTCTGATAATATCTCAAATAAATTTTTAATCTGAGGCTTGCCATCTAGACCTATCATATTTAGATTTACCCTAATACTTTTCTCTAAGTCTGTAGTAAAGAACAAATGTAGCATAATCTCATCATGGCTATATGATCTCCCTTTGGTTTTAATTATAATTCTCACAGGATTTTCTTGGTCAGATGCATCTAGAACACTATCTATAAAAACTGATTTTTTTTGATATATTTGATCCTGAATCTGATCAATTATTTTAGTTGTTGTAGATTGATATGGAATAGAATCAATTATAATTTCTTTGCCATTTGAGCTATATGTCGATCTAAGAGTCACATTTCCACTTCCATTCTCATAGATACTTTTCAAATCTGAAGTATCTAGAACAATCTGGCCCCTGGTAGGAAAATCTGGTCCTTGGATAATATCTGTAAGATTACTATGAGATATTTTATCAGTAGTTAATATTTTATTGATAGCATCAATAACTTCGCCTAAATTATGTGATGGAATATCTGTAGACATTCCTACAGCAATGCCAGAACTACCATTTACTAGAATATTTGGGATTTTTGAAGGAAGTGTTTTAGGTTCTTCAAGAGTGCCATCAAAATTAGGGCTCCAATCAACAGTGCCCATGTCTATCTCATTTAGGAAAAGGTCTGAAAATTTGGTCAACCTAGATTCTGTATATCTCATTGCTGCGAAAGATTTAGGATCATCCTGAGTGCCCCAGTTCCCTTGACCCTCAATAAAAGGATGATTATACGAAAAATCTTGAGCTAACATTACCATGGCTTCATAACATGCAGTATCGCCATGTGGATGGAATTTCCCTAATACATCACCAATTGTTCTAGCAGATTTCTTAAATTTAGACGTGTAGTTCAATGATAATTCACTCATTGCATAAAGGATCCTTCTTTGAACTGGTTTTAAACCATCTGAGATATGAGGCAAAGCCCTATCAAGAATTACATACATTGAATAATTCAAATATGCTTTTTCTGAAAAATCCTTTACAGGTAATTTTTCTATAGATTTATCAGACTCCTTTATTATTTTTTCTAAATCAATACTCATAAATTAATCAATCTGTGCTAAATTACCTTTTCTTTCTAACCATTCTTTCCTATCAGTAGATTTCTTCTTTGATAGAAGCATATCCATTAACTTCATATCTTTTGATCCAGACGACAATGTTAGCTCTATTAGTCTTCTCGTTTTATTTGATAAAGTAGTTTCTTTTAATTGCTTAGGGTTCATCTCCCCAAGCCCCTTAAACCTAGTAATTGATAATGAAACATCATCTTCAGTTATATTTAACTTCTTAAGTAATTTATCTTTCTCTTTTTCATCAACCACATAAAATGTATCTTTTTTATAGTCAATTCTAAATAAAGGTGGTTTTGCTATGTATATATGTCCCTTTTCAATAAGTTTATGAAAGTGCCTAAAAAATAAACCTGTTAATAATGTTGCAATATGTAAACCATCTGAGTCTGCGTCAGCTAAAATACATATTTTTCCATATCTTAAGCCACTTAAATCATCTGACTCAGGTTCAACACCTATTGCTGTAGTTATATCTTTCACTTCCTTAGAATCCAGAATTTTATTTGAACTAATTTCCCATGTATTAAGTATCTTGCCCCTAAGAGGCATAATTGCTTGATAGCTACGATCTCTTGCTTGTTTAGCTGAACCACCTGCCGAATCTCCTTCTACTAAAAAAAGCTCAGTTACTCTGATATCTTTTGATGTGCAATCTGATAATCTGCTTGGTAATAGTATTGATTTAACTGAAGACTTTTTAGTAAGTGAATTAGACTGTAATCTTTTTTGTGCATTTTTAATGGCAATATTTACAATTTTTTCAGCTAACTCAGGATGCTTATTCAACCACAATTCAAACTTATCTTTCAATTGTGAAACTAGTATAGCTGAAAGGTGATTAGATTGTAGTTTACCTTTTGTTTGTCCAGAGAATTGAGGATTGGTCATTTTAAATGACAAGACATAGGATACATTTTTCCATATATCCTCTGGTGATAGTTTAATATTTTTAGGAAGTAACTTTCTCTTAAGACAGAACTCACGTATAGCATCTACTAAACCTGACCTCATAGCATTTACATGTGTCCCTCCTAATGCAGTTGGTATGAGATTAACATAGCTTTCTTGTACTAAATCATTATTTTCATCAATCCATAAAACAGACCAATCCATCATGTAATTATCTGTTTCAATTTTTCCATAATAGGAATTCTCAGGTAATAATTCTCCTAAATTACTGTTTACAGATACAAGATAATCCTTTAAGTCACCAGAATGATAAAATTCTCTAGGCTCTAAGTTATTTTTATTATCATATAGTATTAGTTTTAATTCTGGCTGAAGAATGGACTTAGCTCTTATCAAATGAACTAAAGCATCAAGATCTATATTAACTGAATCAAAATATTTAGTATCTGGTTTGAAAGATATCTTTGTTCCTTGTTGTTTTTTAGATTTATTTTTAGGTATGAGTTTTTGGGATAAAATGCCTTTTTTAAATGACATAAAATATTCATGTTTATCCCCCTTTCTATTAATTATAAGTTCTAGTTTCTCAGAAAGAGCGTTAACTACAGATACTCCTACACCATGAAGTCCACCAGAAAATTTATAATTTTTTTCTGAGAATTTTGCTCCAGAATGCAGGTTAGTCATAATTACTTCAGCTCCTGAAACATTGTGTTTTGGATGCTTATCAACAGGCATACCTCTACCATTGTCTTCGACAGTGATTGTGCTATCTTTATTTATACTAATCTTAATTTCTGAGCAAAATCCTGATATTGCCTCATCGACACTATTGTCAATTAGCTCTTGAATTAGATGATTAGGGTTTGATGTATCGGTATACATTCCAGGTCTCTTTTGAACTGGCTCTATTCCCTTGAGTACTTCAATATCCGATGATGTATATTTTTTTTTCACGATGATGATGTATAATTAAAAACAATATTACTATATATAAATGAGAAGATAAATGAATTATGTATTTTATGATTTTGAGACATCTGGTACAGATGCTAACTTTGATCAACCAATTCAACTAGCGGCGATACTTACTAATGAAAATTTTGAAATTCTAGATGAACCTATCAATGAAATCTGCAAGCTAAAAGAAGGCGTTATAGCAAATCCAAGAGCTTTATTGGTAAATAAAGTTGATATTGAACTTTTGAAATCTGCTCAATGTTTCTATGATTTTATGGATAATATTCATGAAAAACTTACATCATGGTCACCTGCTACGTTCATTGGCTATAATAGTATTTTCTTCGATGAGGAATTTCTAAGGAATAGCTTATATCAATCACTACATGACCCATATTTAACTAATACTAATAGTAATAATAGAGCAGATTTATATAAAATAGTTTTAGGATTAAAAGCTCTAAATGTTAATGCAATTAAGTTCCCGATGAATGAAACAACGGGGCGAATAAGTTTAAAACTAGAATCGATAGCAAAAGAAAATAATATTGAGCAGAAAAAAGCGCATGATGCGCTCAGTGATGTCTATGCAACAATAGGAGTTGCAAACCTGATAAAGAAAAATGAGTCTGACTATTGGGAAGAGTGTATGAATATGAATAACCCTAATGATATGATTGACTATTTAAGCTCTGATAAATTTTTCTTTGCTGCACCAACACATGCAACAAATGATAAATTTATGCCATTAAGTTATCTCACTACAAACCCTAATTATGATAAAGAACTAGCATTCTTTGATTTGAACCATAATCCGTCTAAATATTTAGATGAAAAATCATCCAGTATTTCATCTATGATTGGGGGTAAAAATAAACCTATAAAAATTGTAAAGACCAATAAGTCGAGTATAATCCTAAGCGCAGATTTTATTAAGTCTAAGGGGATATATAATGAAGCTGATACAATGATGTATGATGAACGTACAAATGAATTAAGCCAATGTGATAGATTTATAAATAATATTAATCAAGCACTAGTAGATAGACTAACGGATTATCAAATTGATAATCAGTCACATGAATTAGAAAAGCAACTATATGGTGGTGGATTTTATAGCGATTCTGATAAAAATAAAATTAAGTC
Source organism: Gammaproteobacteria bacterium (assembly GCA_002698665.1). GTDB lineage: Bacteria > Pseudomonadota > Gammaproteobacteria. Next base: position 18,005 of record NZZP01000018.1, read on the forward strand.
GTTTAAAAAAACTTCAAATCCAGTAGAAAAATATAATATATCTAAACAATATGATGATAAGCGACTAAGGGAAATATCGTATAGATTTTTATTTACTAAATATCCTGAAGTATTTACTCCTGATGAATTGAATCAAAGAAAAGATTTTATCGCAGCAAAAGTATTTTCCAATAATGGTAACGAAAAATGGTGTACACTTGATAAGGCTAAAAATGAAATAGAAGCAATAAAAAACGAAAGCTCAAATCAAAATTTAAAGGGGTATATAAATGAAATTGAGAAATATATTAAATCGGAAGAAGAAAAGTATAAATCTTATCTAGTTAATAGTTAATGTGTTTAAAATATCAGTAATTTTCTCGGATGAAACATAGCCCGGAATAACACTGCCGTCTTCTAGAAAGATCATGGGCGTACCCTCAATTCCTAACTGTCTAGCTTTATTGAAGTTTTCTTCTAGTGGATTATCACATGACTTGGCCTCTATAAAATTATTATCAAATATAGTATCTAGTGCTTCAAGTCTATTTTCAGAACACCAAGCTGAAACCATATCTCTGTAGGCATCATTGTCATTACCATTCCGTGAAAAAAGAATGTACTTTATTTCAATATTTTTATTTAGAAGACTTTCTATTTCGTTATGCATTTTTTGACAATATGGGCATGAAGTATCAGTAAATATAACAATAGAATGTTCTACAACATCTGGCTGATATGTAATCAAATCGGAAGGATTGATTGTAGATATATATTTTTTTCTGGCTTTCTTTAGACTAGCCTCAGTAAGATTTTCACCCGTATCAAAATCAATTAAGGCTCCCGCAATTAGATATTTTAAATCTGAGGACAAATAATATAATTGATTGTCCACTCTTATTTCAAAAAAAGAGTCTGTATTCCTATCAATTGATTCTACTTTTACATTAGGATATTTTGCCTCAAATGCAACACGAGCATCATCTAGTGATGCCTCCTTTTTTGAGCAAGCTAAAATTGATATAGAGACTATAAAATATATAAAAAATCTGTACATAGTGTTACCCTCTTGGATGATGTTTTGTATGGAACTGAATTAATCTTTCTTTTGCTACATGTGTATATATCTGAGTAGTTGATAGACTAGAATGCCCCAATAACATTTGTACAGATCTTAAGTCTGCACCATTATTTAATAGATGTGTTGCAAATGCATGTCTAAGGGAATGTGGCGATACGTCTTTATTGGTTAACACTTTTTTTGAGTATTTTTTGATCATTGTCCAACATGCTTGTCTTGTAATTTTGTTTCCCTTAGGTGTCAAGAATAACAACGAATTATTGGCATGTGAAACTAACTCTTTTCTAGCTGAATTAATATATGTAGTCAACCATGAACTAGCAGTTTCTCCTATGGGCACTATACGTTCTTTGCCACCTTTACCCATAACTTTAATTATACCGTTATCAATATTTATTTGATTCAAATCAAGGTTTATTAACTCTGAAATTCTCAAACCAGTTGCATATAGAAGTTCTAAAATTGTTTTATCCCTTATACCACTATCAGTTTTACAGTCAGGCGCATCCAAAATTGAATCCACATCAGATTCACTAAGATTGACGGGTAGTTTTCTACCAATTTTTGGTGATTCAATTAATTCACATGGATTATTTTTTATATAACTATTTCGCGCTAACCAATTATAAAAACCCTTAATTGACGACAAGCAACGATTGATAGAAGATGAGTTACATCCCATATCGATTTTCCGTGCAAGGTATAAGTTAATATCTGAAGTATCACAAGAATCAAATTGCTGATGTTTATCTTTTAACCAAGATTCTAATTGATAAAGGTCAGAAGAGTATGAAGCGATTGTATTTTTCGATAAACCTCTCTCAATCCAGATAGCATCGCAATATCTTTCAATTATGTTTTCTTTTAGAGAATTATGCATATAATATTACCTATAAGAATAATTTATTGTACTATGATTTATTAATAATAGAAATATATCAAATGAAGAATAGAATTAAAAATAGCTGTATAAATGAATTTGATCCCTCTGCACTTGATGAAAATACTGCATTGACTAATATACTTAAAAACATTAAACCTGTTAAGGGTTTTGAAATGGTAAGTATAAAAAAGGCTTTAGGAAGAATAACGGCTTCTAATATAAAATCTAAAATTAATCTTCCATCATTTAAAAACTCGGCGATGGATGGATATGCTATCAATATAGATAACTTAAAAAAAAATAACTATATTCTTTATGAAAAGGCAACAACATTAGCAGGAATGTCTTCTGTCAGTAACTTGAAAAATGGAGAAACAATTAGAGTAATGACTGGCGCCATAATACCTGAAAATTGTAACGCTGTAATTATGAAAGAAATGGTAGAAAAATCTGATTCGAAAATCATATTTGGTAAAAAAATTATCAATAACCAAAATATAAGAGATATAGGTGAAGATGTAAAAAAGTCTTCAATTGTTATAGAAAAAGGTATCAAATTAAATTATATCCATTTAGGTTTACTGTCATCACTTGGAATATCATCAATTAGAGTATATAAAAAACCAACCATTAGTTTTTTTTCTACTGGAAATGAGCTAGTTTCAGTTAATAAAATACTTAAAAAAGGTATGATTTATGATAGCAATAGATATATTTTACATGGTTTACTATCTAAATTACCTATAATTATAAAAGATATGGGTGTCGTTAAAGATAGAGAAGATCTTATCATTAAAAAATTGTTACAATGTAGCAAAATATCCGATGTCATTATTACTACAGGTGGTGTTTCTGTAGGTGATGCGGACTATATTAAAAGTGCATTAAGAAAAGTTGGTAAAATAAAATTTTGGAAGATTTCTATTAAGCCTGGTAGACCTCTAGCATATGGAAAAATAAATAAGACTGATTTCTTTGGATTACCTGGCAATCCAGTATCTACAGCAGTAACTTTTCAATTATTTGTTGAGGCTGCTATAAATAAATTAATAAATAATTTTCATAATGAAAAATTTATTATAAAAGGAGTTGCTGGAGAAAAATTGACCAAGAAAAAGGGTCGTACAGAATATAAACGTGCTATTTTTAATGAAGATAAAGGAACTTTTTATGTAAAATCATCGGGATTACAAGGTTCAAACATATTGACATCTCTTGCGAAAGCGAATTGTTATATACGGTTATCAGCTAAAATAGATAACGTAGAGAAAGGTGATATTGTAGATATAATTCCGTTTAATCATAATTAGAGGCGAAGTATTAATGAAAGATAAAATAGGTTTTATAAAAAATATAATAATATGTATTTATGATTTAATGTTACTCTTTTCCATATTATTTTTTTTGTCATTACCATTAGTATCATTTACAAGTGGTGAAGTTATATCTAATAATATATTCTACCAATTATATCTTTTGATTATTATCCTAGCATATTATATTTGGTTTTGGGTAAATCATAATCAAACTCTTGGCATGAAAAGCTGGAAAATAATATTATTAAATAAAGATGGTACAAGGAATATAACTATAACTAAATGCATATTGAGAATATTGTTTGCAGTGCTTGGTGGACACCTATTACTTTTAATACATAAAAAATCTTTACATGACCTTATATCAGGAACATACATGGCTAGGATAGAATAATTAACGTAAGCCTGCCTCTAAATGATAATCAAGTAAGTATCTGCCCAGTATTATAAATATAATATTAGGCAATAATACATTTAAAAAGGGTATGATGCCAAAAACTATACCTAAATTTGGTAAAATAGATGTAGTAATAAAAAATCCAATACCAATGAATAAACCTAAAATTAATCTTTTGCTTGCATTAGTAGTTCGGTGTCTTCCGAAAATAAAAGGCATAGATAAGAAGAGCATTATAACTGTCGAAATAGGTTTAAATATTTTTTCCCAGAAAATTTTTTTTTGTATACTATTATCTAACCCATTTGTATCTAAATATTGAATGTTTTGTATGACATTTAATAAAGATAAGTTAGTGGACTTTTGTGTTTTAATATTAATTAATTTCCGATCAATAAATTCTCTAGATTTAATATATTTATTATAATCTTTTTTAACTGGATTATTTTGAACAAACGTTTCATTAATTTCATATAGATGCCAGCTCTTATCTTTATAGGTTGCATCTTTAATATATGTAATGGAAAAAAGTTTATTATTTGAATCATATTTATATAATGTTATACCTTTCAAATTTTTATCTGAATATACTTCATCAATCTTAATAAATGATTTTTTATCTTTTAACCAAATACCATTTTTATGGAATACAATTTTTTTATTTAACGCAATATTTTTTTTCTGCTCTGCTTGAGATGAATATTCAGGTACGATTGAATCAGAGATAATATAGAATATGCATGATATGATGAATGCTTGCACAATTACAATTGACATAACTTTCATTACTGAAATGCCCGCAGCCTGCATTGCTATAAACTCATGATCTGAAGCCATCGCGCCCAACGAGAGCATTGACCCAATTAGGATTGCATATGGATACATAATTTCTATGCTTTTAGGTAAATTCAGAACTGTATATTTAATTATTGTTAGCATGTCATAGTTGCCATGATTCAAATATTTTAGTTCAGCTGTAAAAGAAAAAAATATCTCAATAGATACTAAGACTGTTATGCTTACAAATACACCTAATAGAAATCGTTTTAATAAATATATGTATATAATCATTATTGTCTAAGTGGAATAATACTACTATCTCTTAAGTATATATATAATATCAAAGTGCCTACAATTAAATGAATCCACCACAACCCTAGCACTGACGGAGTAATTTCTAGCATATATAACTTCTTTACAATTGACATGCCCACAAAATATATGAAATAAATTAACGCGCCAAAAAATACTTTATTATATCTACCCTTTCTTGGTGACGAGTAACTTAAAGGTATTGCAATTAATCCAAGGATAAATGTTGCAATGGGTAACATTAATCTAGTTTGAAGTTCAGCAGTAGCGGCCAAGGTTCCTAAATTAATTAGTTGAAACGAACTCATTGCTTCAAGTTTTTTATTTGTAAAAATAGGTAAGTCTTGGCCAAGCTGCACTCCATGATCTTGATATTTTGTTACCCTTATATTTGATTCATATGGATAGAGATGCTCGGTTATTATCCCGTCTTTCAAAATAATATATCTCCTTTGTGTAACATCTTTAGAATAAGATGCACTATTTGAATTTTCAACAGTAACTCCATTAGATTCATAAGTACTAAAAAAAATATTTATTAATTTATTATTCTCGATATCACTGACAAAAAAAGTTGCACGGCCATTTTGCGATGAGGTAAATCTGCCTGGTCTTATCTCTTCAATTCTCTCCTCACTGTTTAATCGATGCTCTAATTTATATCGATATTCCGTCGCTGTGGGTGTGATATATAATGAAAATAAAGATACTAATATAGCGGTTGGTAATATGACTTTATTAAGTGTTTTTGCAATATTCACAGGAGATATCCCAGATGATGATATTACAGACATTTCATTGGTGTTATAGAGTCTTCCTAATGAAATGATGATTCCAAAGAATAAACTTATAGGAATAATATATATAGAATATTGTGTGATTTTAACAAATATAATTGGAAACAATAAATATGTTGGAAAAGACCCTGTTGATGCCTCCTCAATCAACCTTAACATTGTATTTGAAGATAAGATAATCATAAATATAGCAAAAACAGAAAGTGAGGACTTCAGTATCTCTTTTAACAAATATTTATCAAGAATGCGCATTTTGCCTTTTTATTTTACCAAATTTTAACAAGTTTTTGAAAAAAATGTTAATCTATAATATATTCTCATAAAAAAACTAAAAAGGTAATGAAATGGATTATACAGGCATACAGTCTAAAAGGATAACTAAAACAATAGACCTACAACTAGTAGGCATATATACGGATAAAAAAACTTCACATATCGACAAAATGTTAAGCAAACCTGCTTTCAACTTGGTTAAAAAGTGCTTCAAAAATAACAATTTTACTGGTGAGCTCGGTGATACTAGAACTTTTGATGATCAAGAACATGATTCACAAATTGTTTTCTTTGGATTAGGCAAGAAAGATAAATTTGGTCCTCTTATGCTTAATAGAGCAATTAAAGCTATAATACAGAAGATAAGTAAAACAAATAATAAAACTATCTCTATACATACAGCTAATTTTATATCAAGAACATATAAAACCACATTAGAGCAATTAGTCTGTGCAATCGAAACTAGCTTATATCGATATTCATTTGATGATAAAAAATCCAATCCAAAGTTAAAACTTTGTTATTTAATATCAAAAACATCTTCAAATATTTCTAGTTTAAATAATTCGATAGCTAAAGGCAAAGCTATTGCAAATGGTATTAATCTTGCAAAAGATCTAGGTAATACTCCGCCAAATATATGCAATCCCACATTTCTTAGTAAAGAGGCGCTCAAACTTAAAAAAATCAACAAAACTATTAAAGTATCTGTAATTGATGAACCCAAG
>NZZP01000019.1 GCA_002698665.1 Gammaproteobacteria bacterium
CCTGTATCTCTTGTCTTACCGTTAAGTAATTTTGTAATTCAGGACTAAATTTAGTTTCATCATAAGTTTTGCCATCAATTATCACACTCATAATTATCTCCTTATAGTTATATTTATACGATATAAATAATAGTATATATATTAAAAGGAGAATATTTATGGCTCATTGGTCACTAATAACTTATACAAGACCTAATACTGGTGTTGCTTGGTTTACACCAGGCGCTGAGGTAATGTCTGTTATTGATACTTACAAAAAAGATGATGTGGCAAGACCAACTATTGAATTATACGAGAAGTCTGAATCTGCTGACGGTTTAAAACAATATTACAAAATAAAATTTAGAGATATTACAGCCTCTGAAGCTATGCGTGATAATTCTGTTTATACTGCAAATGCAACTGAAAGAACTAATTATTGTAATGCAAATGGTATCGCTTGTTTAGTAGAACAACATGGTGATACAGAACCTACTTTATAGGTCTACTAGGTAAATTAAAATTACCATATCCATCAACTTTCAATATAGCTACATTTTGCCAACACATAATATTATTGTTTGGTTCTCTATTGCAAGTATAATAAAGTTTGGGTAATATCATAAACTTATGATTATGTTTTTGATTCCATCTATCCACCATTCTATACATAGCAGGTCTTCTTTTAACACCTTGTATTGAAAACCAAGGTATTAATTTTTTACTCAAACATATATCAATTTGTTCAGGTAAAAAATGAGTTGAAGCAATTGCTTTTAATTCTTTTTCATTTAAGAAAGACAATGTACTACTTCTAGCTTCTTTAAAGTAATATGTTCTATCTAATACTCTTGCAAATTTAGGATACCATAAATTGCTTTGAAATATACCTGCCATAGCAACAACAGAACCATCATATGTGGCTGTGTGATAACTTAAATAATTATCAATTCTATTTTCAAAGTTAACAAAATTATGAGAATCTTGTTTAGCCATATCTGCTAAACTAATCATTTGACTTTTATCTTCTATAATATCTTTAATGTAAATCTTCTTGTCCATTTACTGCCACTATCAATCTAATACAATCTTCTTTACCAAAATTCCAGGCTGAATGAGTATAACCTTGATTTACAAAATAAACAGAGCCGTCTGCTTTCATATTAAGTAATTCTGGTTGTTCATCTTTTCTTTGAACTGCTGTAAAAGACCACTCATTTGTTTTTAAAGGTATAAAATATCTTACACTATAAGTCGTATCATAATCCATATGTGGTAGTATATGAGCACCAGGTTTTTTAATAATAAATCTGGCTCTTGTTGCTGGTGATTTAAACATGTTAATTACATCATCAACATATGTGCCTCTTAAACATTCTACCAATGTGGTATAATTTCTCTCATCATATTTTACATCTCTATGACCTGCTAAAGGTAATGTGTAATCACTACCCTCTGTTAATTCTGTTATAGGTATTTGTTCATACAATTCACTTAAATATGGTGTAGCACATTTTACATTTAAACTATCTCTGTATTGCACTAACTTATCTTTATTATCTTCTAATACTTTTAATATCTTATCTTTATCTATTGTTAAAGATATTTTTTTGTAGTTAGGTAATTCATTTCTTTTTTTCATTTAAATGCTTTCTCAATAATTATGCCTGATAAGTCCCATTTACCTAGTCTTATTTTTTTCCAATTATCGTGATGTTTGTCATGGTAACCCTCACCAGCTGCAAATAAATTTATTAAATGATTTGTTACCGGTTTACCATCTTTATGACCTAATGTATTAAATAGACCGTAAAATAAAAAACTTAATATAAATGGTATTACAATAAATCCTATAAAGAACTTAAAACTAATTAAAAGTGATAATACTATACTAACTAAATGTATTTTACCATGATGTCTATGAAAAAACATTACTCTTTTATTACTTAATAAATCTTTAATAGACTTTCTATCTATTACTGGATATTTCATCATCCAACGATTAAAAAATACATACCAAAAACCTTTATGTTTTGGAGAGTGTGGGTCTAATTTAGTATCAGAATAATTATGATGAGCTCTATGAGCAGCTGCCCAACCTAATGGTGATTTTGCACCTGTCAATACAATTAAATATAATACAATACTTTCCCATATAGGCGATAACTTAAAGTCTTGCCTATGTGTAAAATATCTATGTAATCCTATTGATAGACCAAATATTGCAATTATCTGATACCAAATTGTTCCTAATATTATTGTTTCAATCATCTTTTGGTTTTACATCTTCCTCTTTAAATGTATCACCACTTGAAAAAAGTTTTGTCATTTCTTCAGGCCAATTTATTGGTTGGCATGAAGCATACCATTCGTCATAAGTTTGTTCTTTTTTTACCATATCGCTATCCTATGCATTAATCTTTCATTCATTTTTTCAAATGTGTGTCTTTTATGTATCGTAAGCCATTGCTCACTAACAACTAAATCGCCATCTTTCCAATGATGGTCATATCTATATTTATCTTGTAGTATATGTGCCTTCAAGTAATCGTAAAGTGTTTTAGGTATTCCTTCCATAATCTGTAAAAAAGGAAAGAATAATCCTTTTTGACCATATTCATTTGTATAAACTAATTTATGAACATTATCCTTATTGTGATGTTCTTTAAATGTAGGGTCGTCTGTATAACCACCTACTTTAAAACCACATGTAAATTCTACATTATGACAATGTGCTTTTATTTCATCTGGTAAATCTTCATATGCTTTTTTATTATCAATCCAACTTGTTATACTACCCTCACTTCCTTTTACTGCATATATCCACACCATAGAACACCTATTAGGGTCGCTAGGTTTATTAGCATGCCAATCTAAAACTTTTTTATGACCAAATAAACCACCCTCTGTAACATGTACAATACCAGGTAACTCACCTTTAAATTGTTTATGCAATTCAAGTTGTCTTTCATTCTCTGGCTTTTGAACTTTACCTAAAGTTTCTGCAAATTTTAATTCTTCTTCAGGAGATATTTGACCTAAATTAGTTACACAAACTAAATCAGTAAACACTTTTTCTCTTGTTATTTCCATCTTATTAAATCTCCTACTTTTTTTATTGACTCATTATTACTTTCAACATTCATTACTAACATACAAGATTTATCTGAATAAGAAAAAATACTATGCATTTTATTAGTGTTTACAAAATAAGCGTAACCCATATTAAAATGTAAAGGCTTTTCTTCGTACATAAAATATAACTCTGGTACATTGCAACCTCTAATAGGTACCAATATTCTAAAAGAATCTTGTTCATCAATACGCCTCATATCTCTATGTGGTGGAAAATAACCACCTTTTCTAAAATTTAAAAAATGTGTTCGCCATAGCCAAGGTTTAAAAGGCTCTACTAGTTTTCTTGTTTCTTTACAATTGTGATAAACCTCTGTAAATGTTTTAAAAGAGGCTTCATTATAAGATGTATTGTTTTCTTTGTTATATTCTGATATAGAATCTAAATCAATGCCTGTTAATTTGCCATCTAAACTAGTAACACTTAACCCATATCTATTGATGTCTTTTCTAGGATTATATTTTAACCATTCGTATTTTGAGATATTGTTTATCAATTGTGAAGTATCACAACTTAAATCTAATTCTATAATATCACCAAATGTTAATAAATTATTATACATTAATTTGTTCCTATCACCATATATCTATCAAACTTATTTAATTGCAATGTGTCTTTATATAATACTTTTTTTAAATTTAAACTATTTTCAAATTCAGTTATATCTTTATGACAATTAATATGTTCATCAATATCAAAGTAATTATTTGATTGTAATATAATCAACGCACCTTGTTTACATTTTTTTATCATATCATTTATGACCTTTTTTTCAAGGTGTTCACATGAGGTACATATTACAATATCAAAATTTTTAAACTTATCAAAATCTTCAATAGACACAACTTTGAACCATACATCATTATACAATTTACTGCCTATAAATTTTGTATTAGGGTCTTTATCAAATGATAATACTTTTTCGTTAGTGTAATTAATTAATTTATTTGCTAAATGACCATACCAACCTGCAGCTACACATATTTTAGGGTTATCAAAAAAGTCAAAATACTCTTTTGATTTGTCTATTAACCAATTTTTACTTTGTTCTTGATTGTTATTTACAGAATTAATTATAGACTTTACTTGTCTATCGTTTGTAATGCTGTCAATCACTTTTAATATGTTTTCCATAATCTTATAAATAGTAATGTTGTAATATTATTTATAAGAGTATGAAAAGAGTTATTTTTAGTTTATATGTTGATGTGCCTGAAAAAGAACATTATGGTCCTTCTAAATTCAAGCATGATACGATAGATAAAGCATTACAGACAAGAAATGCTTTTAAAGAGCACTATAACAAACTTGTTGAAACAAAACAAAAGTATAGTGATACCATAGGTGTGCCTTTTAAGTTATATGAATATGATAAACAATTTAAAGATTTTGAAAAGAACTTATTAAAAAATTTTCCTTATTTTACCGGATATGAAATTATAAACTTTTATAAAATTCATCTATTATATGAATTAGCTAAAGACTATGATGAGATATTATATTTAGATTTTGACGCTATACCAGTTACCAATGAATCTTTTTTTAATCATTGGGACTTATCAAAAGGTATTTGTGTTTATAATAATAATGCAATGATTAATAAAAATAATCGTGCAATTGATAAAATGATACATGGTATTAGAAGTCCGTCAGCAAAATATTTCAATACTCAAGCTATGTTAATTGCAACGGACAATAGTCCAATTAATGATGTAATTAATACTGGTATAGTAGGTGCAACAAAAACTGATTTACTTAAACTAGATTTCTTTGGTAAATTTTATGATACCATAACTTTAATGACTAAATTAAGAGAAGAAGGATTAGATGGTTTATACCCTCAAAATGTGATAGATATGTTTCGTTATGATAATGAAACTATTTTTTCATATAAAATACAAGTTAACAATATTAATATTCAATGGCTAGATAATCAATGGCATTATTTTTTTGATACACAATTTTTTATACCTAAAGAAACAAAAATAGTACACACAATTAATAAAGACTTTGATACGGTATGGAGGTTCTATGAAAAACATAATTTATAGTATCTATATTGAAAATGAAGAATTAAATTTAAGCGAAAAGCATTTATACACAAAAATACAATTAAAAAAACATTATGATAAATTGATAGAGGTAAAACAAAACTATGCTAATATATGTAATGCAAAATTTATAGTGTATGGTAATGATACTTATTATCAAAAATTTAGAAAGAAATATGAAGGACTTGAATTTGATGTTATAAATTTATATAAAATTCATATGTTAGAAAGACTATCAAATGAATATGATAATGTTTTATATTTAGATTTAGATGTAATACCTAATACATCTGAAAACTTTTTTGAAATGTTTGATATGAATAAATTATGTGTTTACGCTCCTAATGCTGACATTGAATCATGGTCTCAAAAAGATAGAAAGAATTATAAAAAAGGTAAAGTTTCTTTTGAAACAATCATATCTCATAAAGACAAATATAGTGAGTATATAAAGGCTATGTGTAAAAGAGCTATGTTAGCTTTAGATAATATATTTGACTCTAATTATCTTATTGCAAATACAGCTATTTTAGGTGGCAATTCAAAGGTAATAAATAATTTAAAATATAGCGACAGATTAAAAGATTTAATTAATACATTAAATAAAGCAAAAGAAGAAAAGTTATTTGGCGAAGAAATATCAAAATTATTCTTTGCAAACAATGAGATATTTTTTCATTATTTACTAGACAAATATAATATTGATTGGTTTAACTTACCTAAAGAATGGCATACTTATCTTATGACTAAAGATAAAATAACAAAAGATTTAAAATCAGTAAAAATGATACATCTTATCAATAAAAGATTTGAAGAGTTATGGCAGGTATTAGATGTATAAAGATAAAGAGAGTTTAAATTTTTTAAGTAAGATTAATGTAGATGAATTTTATGAGAAAAACAAGTCTTATTGTGCTATGCCTTTTAAAGAGATTTATGGTGATAATGCCGGTCGTTATAAACTATGTTGTCATGCTAAAAAAATGAACTGGAAATATACGACAGATAATACTAAACCTTTTGACTATTTTTTTTCTCCAGAAATGGAAGAAATTAGAAATAAAATGTTAACAGGTAAAAAAATTGACGCATGTAAAGTTTGTTATGATTTAGAAAAAACTGGTGGTGAATCTTATAGAAACGGTAAATATAAGAAAAAATACTCTGTTGATATAGAGCCAAAAAATATAGGCCTTAAATTAAGAATACATGGCTCTTATTGTAATCTTGGTTGTTATATGTGCCACCCTTATAATTCATCTACAAGAAGAAACGAACTAAAAAAAGTTTTTAATAATCCATACGAAGGATTTGTAGGCGCTGGTGGAGGCGATATTTACAAACCAATAAAATATCAAGAATGGCATGATAGTGTTGATGATATTTTAAAAAATATAGATTTAGTTTCTTACATGAATATAACAGGTGGTGAACCATTACAATTACCATCTCATTGGAAATTAATAGAAAAAATACCAGATGAAGCAGCTAAACATATCACTTTACATTATGATACAAACTTAACAGAATTAAGATATAAAGGTAAATCTATATTTGATTATGTTGATAAATTTCAAGATATTAGATTAGGTGTTTCAACAGACCACTACGGAGAAAAAGAGGCTTGGATAAGATATCCTAAAGATATAAAAAAGTTTGAAGAAAATTTAATAGAAGCTAGAAGTATTATTAAAACTATTAATGTAACCGTTTCACTATTAAATGTATTTGATTTACATGAAATTAGAGATTATTACTGGAAAAATTTTGGCATAAAGACTACCTTTATGAATATTGTTAGAGGTCCTATATTTTTATCTATTAGAAATTTTGATGATAAAACTAAACAAGAGTTAATTAAAAAGTATGAGAGTTTAGATGATGGTTCTTATATAAAAAATGAGTTATTATTGCCTAAAGTACACGATTTAGATAAATTAAAAAATTATTGTGATAGTTTATCAAGAAGTAGAAACTTTAATTGGAGAGCCCTTTGGAATGAATTTTAGTGATAGGTCAATTAATATAGATACCACAATTAGATGTACTTTAGAATGTCCTAAATGTCAGCGTCAAGGATTAAGGCGACAAGGTAAAAAAATACCAGGTCAAGATATTAGTATTGATGACTTTATAAAATTAACAAACTACTTTAAAAAAGGCGTGAACTTTTGTGGTCAAATGTCTGACCCTATATTTCATCCTAAATTTATTGACATGTTAAAATATTGTTATGATAATAATATTAATACTAGAATAGCTACTGCGGCTTCTCATAAAAAAACTAGTTGGTATAAAGAAGCATTTTTAGCAAACAAAAATGCTCAATGGGTTTTTGGAATTGATGGTTTACCTAAAGATAGTCATAAGTATAGAATTAATCAAGATGGCAAACACCTATTTAACATGATGAAGATGGCAAATAATCTAGGGTTATCTGTAATATGGCAATGTATTGTATTTAGATATAATGAAAATGATATTGAAAAATGTAAACAAATAGCAAAAGAAAATAATATTAAGATAGATGTAAATATGTCTGGTCGTTGGAAAAATGATGACAAGTATAAGCCACTAAATCCAAAATATTATTTAAATAGTAATAGAGAAGAATTTTATAGGAATTTAAAATGATAAGACCTAAATGTTTACCTCCTGGTAAAAAAGAAATTGCCTATACTACAACAGGACATATTGTGCCTTGTTGTTGGGTTGATAATCCTGTAGGGTGGGAAGAACCTCAAATAAAAAGATTATATCAAGATAAATTAAAAGTATCTAATAATAAAGATATTGAAAGTATAGTTGATAGTGATGAGTGGAATAATTTTTTTGAAGAATTAAAAACTAATCCATCACAAACTTGCAAAAGATTTTGTTCAGGTCCAATTAAATCAAGTATTAATAGAGCAAGAGAAAATGAACACAAACCAGGTAAAATAAAAATATGTACTTTATATTTTGAAGGTAAATATACACCAGATTATGTTAAAAAATTATATAATGGATTAAAAAAACATTGTTCATTACCATTTGAATTTATTTGTTTAAGTGATAACCCTAATGTAAAAGCTGATGTCGTTATACCATTAAAGTATCATAGTGATATAAAAAAACATTGGTATAAATTATGTTATTTTTCTCCACTCTTTGCAAATCAAAATCCTGAAGATGAAATTATAATTATGGATATTGACCAAGTAATAGTTAATAATATTGATGAGATGATTGGATATCCTGTAGGTGATAATGAATTAGTTTCTTATAATAAATGGTGGGGTGGTAAGCCAAAATTAAATGGTGGATTTTTAAAATTTAAATCAGGTCATTTAAAAGTTATTTGGGACGAGTTTATAACTAGTCCTGAAGATTGGCAATTAAATTGGTATAAAACAGGTGTTGTACATTACAAATATTATGGCGAACAAAACTTTATTAACTGGATGTGTGATAAACATAATATAAAATTAACACTAATGCCAGCAGAATGGGTGTGTAAATTAACAAACAATGAAGATGAAGATAGAGAAAATAATATTGAATACATGAAAAAATTTAATAAAGACTATATGATTTTAGATAAGCCACATGAAGATATAAAAATCGTACACTTTGCTAACCCTAACGCTAATATACATGAAAGTAAATACTCTTGGATAAAGGACTATTGGATATGAGAATAATTTGTGTTAACACAGGAACTAAATTTGATAGTTGGTATACTAAAAATTTAAAGTATATGATAGACAATTATTCAGGTTTAAACTATGATGAGTTTGTTGTTATTTCATCTGAAAATTACAGAGGCGTGTTTAATAAACTTCAAATGTTTGATATTTACAGAGATGGTGAAAATTTATATTTTGATTTAGATATTTGCATATACGACAAAGTGCCTAATTTAATTAGAAAAGACTTAACGGTTTTACATGCATGGTGGCGAGATAGAGCTCATACATCATTTAATTCTTCCATTATATCTTGGACAGGCGACCAATCTCATGTGTATAAAACATTTAAAAAAGATTGGTATTATTTACAAGGTAAATATTATAAGGGTATTGATGAGATGTTAGAAAAAGACTTTGATGTAAAGACTTATGATAAAGTTTGTTATTCAATACAAGATAATGAATATAAACCTAAAAATACAGATTATAGTATTATGTTATTTAATCAAAGACAATTTATGATGGAGCCAGGTTGGTCTGGTTGGTGGTCTAATTACTTTCTTCCCAGATAATCATATAATTTTTCATAGCTTCTAAAGGTGTTTTTGCTTTTCTAATAGCAGTTTTCACACTTTCATTTTTTGAGTTTTTAACAATATCTTGTTCAAATATATAAATCTTAAAATTAAATAATCTATCAATATGTTCTTGTTTATCACTTAATAAAAATTCAAACATCAATTTAAAAAAATCAGAGTCTACATGTTCAACAATTTGTTTTATTAAACCTTCTTTTTGAGCTATTCTTTTTATCTGGTCAATAAAAAGTTTTCTTTCTTCCTTCTTTTTATTGTAAGTATTTTCATGTAATTCATCAAGCGTCATTATAGAAGTTAATGATTTAAACATATCATTGTTTTCATCAAAAGGTATTATTGTAGGAAACACTTTTGTTTTATCTTCATTTGTTGCTAATATTTCAATATTTTGTCTTTCGTTATCTATAAAATATGCGTCAACAAAATGTTCTTTTAAATATGTTTCAGTTAACATTTCTATTCTCCTCTATATAACCGTATAAATTTATTTTTGCTCGCCATCCAAACTTATTTAGTATAGATGTGTCAGCTGTGTTATCTAATCTTTCTGTTTCGCCACCAATTACAGATTTATAATCTATTTTGAAGTAATCTGCAATATCAACCAACTTATTACTTACACCTGTGCCTACATCTATAACGCCTCTAAAAGTGTTATTCATCATAACTTGAACTGCATTTACAATATCGTTTACATGAATAAAATCTCTTATATGATTTACATTTAAATATTGTATATCATTTCTTAATATCTTTGGTATTAACATATTTTTTCTTGCGCCTGGACCGTAAATGGTTGTAAATCTTAAACCTACTGCATTGTTATGGTTTAATTGTTCCATACTATATTTACTCATTGCATATGGATTTTTCCAAGGCTCATGTGCTGTTGATGAACTCGCATAGATAATTCTAGTATCTCTATAATGTTCAAATAGTCTTTGAGTACCTATAACATTTGTTTTCCAATAATCAGTAGGTTTATCAAGACTATCTCTAACGCCAGATAGACCTGCTAAATGTATTACTAAATCTATGTTTTTAGGAAATTCAGATTGTAATATGTCTTGACCATTTTTAATATCAAAACCAATAACATTGTGTTCTTCTTTTAAATAATAAAATAGGTGTGAGCCTACGAAGCCATCGCTACCTGTTAATAATATATTCATAATAAAAAACCTTATGTTTATGCTTTATTTATTCTCAAAAAATATGTCGCTATCGTTGTTGCTGTTCCGTTTGGAAACTCTTGAGCTCTATAATCATCTGTATTTACATAACGAGTTTGATAATCACCAGAACCATTTAGTCTTGTGTCTGCAATACCTGAACCTCTTGTATTACCACTCCCACTAGTACCTATATTATAAGATAATGAATAACCATCACCTGAAGAAACTGCCGTATATCTTATCCACTCTTGTATTAAAGATTCAAATGTAGCCTCAGGATATTCTTGTAAATTATTTGAACCATCTATACTCATAGGTAAAGTATATGATGTATCACTACCTGTTATTTTATGTAAATAATAACTTGTGATATTTTGTGGTTGGTCTAAAGTTTCTGGTATAGAACCAGATGTATAAGCACTTGTATTTGCTCTTGTATCAACAAAAACTGCTGTGTTTGAACCACTTACCTCTGTTGAACCTGTAACACTTGTATTTGCATTAATGTGATAAGTGCCTGCTTGTTGAGTTGTTAAAGAACCTGTAGCGAGTAAATCAATAGCTGGGTGTAAAAATGTATCTTTTACATCCGTTAAACTCATTGCTTGAACATTACCACCAGATGTATAATAAACTGGCCATGTTATACCTGTGTCGGTAGTTGGTGTTATTGTGGCTCTAGTTTCTGAAATTTTATCGTAAGTAACGGTAACAACACTAGGCTCTGCTGTAGTTGCCTCATTAGGAAAAGAAGAAGCGCTTGTTGATTGAGCACCTGCCTGTAATCTTGTGTCTGTAATAGCCGCTAAAGAACCACTTGAACCTACAACTGATAAAGATACACTAGGATTTAAAGAATATTGGTAAACAATTTGGTCAACTATTTCGTTGACCTCTGTCGTTGACATTTCTTGAAGATTGCCAGAATTATTTTTTAATGGTGCTCTTACGGCCATAATCTAATTCCATTTCTA
>NZZP01000020.1 GCA_002698665.1 Gammaproteobacteria bacterium
CTTGTTAAATTAGTAGATGAGGTCTTCACAATCGCCCTAAAAAATAAGCCTATAAAACCAAAATCTATCAAGAAATCATCTAGAGTAAATAATAAAAAACCTAAAAGCACTCCGAAACAGCTCCCTCATTAGCATACTTTATTTATGAAGTAAATGCTCAAAAATAATTAAGATTCATATAATTACTTGCAAAATAATGTAAAATAAACGTGTAATTCGCAGAATTACCAGATTGTTGGTTTGCTAAATTGACAATATGATAATAATAATTTCACATAAAGAGGTCTAAATGAATAAAGCAGAATTTATTTCAGCAATAGCTGAAGAAGCAGGGAGTAGCAAATCTGATGCTACAGCACATGTAGAAGCGATGATAAACGTGGTCACTAAAACTCTTAAGAGCGATGATCAAGTTACACTTGTTGGGTTTGGAACTTTCCTTGCAAAAAAAAGAGATGCCAGACAAGGAAGAAATCCTAGAACTGGAGAGACTATACAGATCAAAGCATCAACTGTGCCAGCATTCAAAGCAGGCAAAGCTTTTAAGGATGCATTAAATTAATCTTTAATTTAAGGGTGATTAGCTCAGCTGGTTAGAGCACCGCCCTTACAAGGCGGGGGTCGTAAGTTCGAATCTTTCATCACCCACCATAATGAACTAAAAGAAGCAGTTTATCTGCTTCTTTTTATTTATGTGCTAGTAATTTAATGCTACCATATCTAATGTTTTTTCGGGGGTGTAGCTCAGTTGGTTAGAGCGCCTGCCTGTCACGCAGGAGGCCGAGGGTTCGAGTCCCTTCACTCCCGAATACATTAGGCAGAAATTATGTTAGCAAAAATTCGCGATAAATTAAGTACCTGGGTTATAGGGATTCTTATTACATTAGTTGCAGTACCACTTGTATTTATGGGCCTTGGTGACTATCAGACAGCACAAGAAACATTTGCTTTTAAGATTGATGATACAACTGTTTCAACTTCTAAATTAGAACAGGAAGTCTTTCAATATAGACAAGCATTAGATCAAAATTTTCAAGGTAATATTCCACCTATATATACCAGTAAATTTATAAGATCATTAACTCTAGATTATATGATTAGAACTATTTTACTCGATAAAACAGCCAGATCTAAAGGACTAGTTTTTCATAATGATTCGATAATCAATGAAATATATAATACACCATCATTTAGGGATGAAAATGGCTTTAATAAAGATAAATATTTGTCTCAGTTATTTAAAATTGGTATGGATTCAAAATCATATGAAGGTTATATTTTTCAAAAAGGAATTACTGACCAATTGAAAAAATCTATTACTGACACATCTTTTGTTACAAAGTCTGAGAAAACTGATTTGCTAAAATTCAGACATCATGAACGAAATGTAACCTATAAAATCTTAAGATATAATAAAATTAAAGATTCTATTAATATAACTGAAGAAATCTTAAGAAATCATTATACTCAAAATAAAGAAAATTATATGTCACCTGCCAAAGGAACATTTAAT
Organism: Gammaproteobacteria bacterium; assembly: GCA_002698665.1. Taxonomy (GTDB): domain Bacteria; phylum Pseudomonadota; class Gammaproteobacteria. The sequence goes on from NZZP01000020.1 coordinate 1,514, forward strand.
TATATAGATGTTGATAAAAATGACCTAATAAAAAAGATACCATCAAATGATTCCATCCTAAAAGAAAGATATGATGAAAATTTAGCTGATGGTATGTACAGATCTCAGGCGCTATATAGCATAAATCACATCCTAATACCTGATATCAATGAAAGCTCAAAAATTATAGCTTTAGAAGCTTTATCATCAATAAAGAAGGGCATGAGTTTTTCTGATGCTGCGCTTAAATATTCTACAGATGAAGAAACTCTAGCTAGTAAAGGATATCTTGGTGAATTTGCACTATCAGATATGCCAGATTATTTTCAATCAGTAGTTAGATCTATGAAAGAAAATGAGATTTCTGAATTAATCGAATCAGATAATGGTTTCCATATACTTTCTCTTAAAAATATACAGTCTGAGGAAACTAAAAACTACAGTGATGTTAAAAATTCAATATTAACAGAGTATAGGACAGAAATAGGAACTCGAGAATATTTTGATTTAATTGATAGTTTATCTGAGAGAAACTTTACTAAACAAATATCGCTAAAAGAACTCGCGGAAGAATTTAATCTTGATATAAAAGATAGTAAATTAATCACAGTAAATGAAGGCAAAGGAATTTTTAATTATGATTTTGTCAGAGCTGCTTCTTTTTCAGATCAGGTCATATCTCAAAATGAAACTAGTGATCTAATATATGTGAATGAGGATAGATTTATTATTATAGAAAAATCAACATACCAAAATCCAGAAGTACTATCATTTGATGAATCTAAATCATTTTTAACTGAAATAGTTACAACTTTAGAGGCTGATAAATTAATCAAATCTAAAGGAGAAAATATACGTAATGATTTGAATGCAGATATAAATTCTTCTAGCTATAATCTCTTGTCTTTCAAAGGAACCATTGATTCAGATAAGATTAATAAAGAATTAAAAGAAGCTTTTTTCTCATCTAACCCTAATTCAGGATATAGATTATATGATATGAGCAATAAAGACATACTTATCTTTGTGGTCGATAATATAATCTATCCGGAAGACCTATCACAGATTGATAAATCTAATGATTATTTTAACTTTATGAACAACACAAGAAGTGAATCTGAGTATAATCTATTTTATGATTTGTTAAAATCAAAGGCTGATATTAAACTTAATGAAGAGTATTTAACTTCTAATTAGAAGCCACTCTGATTAAACCCAGCATCAACATAAATAGTTTGACCAGTAATGCCCGATGCATTATCTGATGCAAGGAACGCAGCTGTATTTGCAACTTCTTCAGCTGTAATATTTCTTTTTAAAGCAGACCTTTGATTAACAATATTAAGTATTTCATTGAAGCCACTAATACCAGCAGCAGCAAGTGTTTTAATTGGACCAGCTGAAATAGCATTAACTCTTATATCATTATTACCCATTGAGAATGCCATATACCTCACATTTGCTTCAAGGCTTGCTTTTGCCAAGCCCATCACATTATAATTTTTAATTACTCTCTCAGCTCCTAGATAACTAAGGGTAAGCATTGATCCTTTTTCATTGATTACGTCTTTAAATTCTTTTGCTACTGCAGAAAATGAGTATGAGCTTATGTCGTGAGCTACTTTGAAACCTTCTCTGGTAATGTTATCAACATAATCACCTGATAATAGTTCTCGGGGTGCAAATGCTGCTGAGTGTACAATTATATCTATATTAGACCATTTATTCACTATATAGGTTTTTAAATTTTTAATTTCTTCATCATTAGATAAATCACAAGGATATATAAGTCCTGCATTAGGTAAATTTTTTGCTATATCTTCTACTCGACTTTTTAACTTATCATTCTGATAGGTAAGTGCGATATCAGCCCCATTATCTGAAAAACTTTTAGCCACAGCTGCTGCTATAGATCTTCCACTAGCTACACCAATTATTAGGGCTTTTTTATTTTTCAGATTCATAATTTAATATTTCTTTTTTAAGTCTATATACAATATTATAATAATGTATAAAGCTTGAGATTTCATGAATATTTACTTCAAAAAACTATTAAAATTAACAATTATGCTATCTAGTGGCTTATATCTGACTATGGGCCATGCCGATTATTCAATTGGTATCGGTTATGCACCTAAATATCCAGATAACTTCGTTAATTTTGATTATGTCAAACCAGATTCAAAAAAAGGAGGAACAATTAGATTATCAGCATTTGGAACTTTTGAATCGCTTAATCCTTATTTGTTAAAGTCTCTTGCACCAGCTGGTCTCAGTGGGCTCGTTTTTGAGACATTAATGGAGCGAAGTTTAGATGAACCTTCATCTAGTTATGGACATATAGCATCAGGTTATGAACTATCTTCAGACGAGTTATCAGTTACTTATTTTATCAAAAAAAATGCTAAGTTTTCCAATGGAGACAAAATTACAGCTAATGATGTGAAATTTTCATTTGAGACATTAATTAGCAATATGTCTCACCCGCAATATAGAATTTACTGGGCAGACATAGCTGAAGTAGAGGTTTTGAGTAATAATAAAATAAAATTCAAATTTAAACAGAAGAACCCTGAGTTACATATGATTATAGGTGATATACCTATATTTTCTTCAAAATGGTTTAATGGAAAAGAATTTGAAGATGTCATACTAGACAATCCTATTGCAAGTGGACCATATTTTATATCTAACTATGAAACAGGCAGATTTATAGAATATACAAAGAACCCGGATTATTGGGCTAATGATGAGTCAACTCGTAGAGGTATGTATAACTTCGATAAAATAATTTTTAAATATTATAAGGATATGACCGTTGCTCTTGAAGCTTTTAAAGCAGGAGAATATGATTTTATCTATGAAAATCATTCAAAAAGATGGGCAAGAGATTATCAAGGACCAAATTTTGATAATGGTATTATTATAAAAAAAGAACTTTACCATGAAAATAATGCCGGTATTCAAGGTTTCATTTTCAATACTAGAAAAGATATATTTAAGAATAAAGAGGTTAGAAAAGCTATTACGCTAGCGTTCGATTTTGATTGGTCAAATAGCAATCTCTTCTATAATCAATACAAAAGGTGTGAAAGTTATTTTAGTAATAGTGAGTTAGCTGCAGACATCATGCCTTCTGATGCTGAATTTAGTCTTGCAGAGTCACTTTCAATACCAACTAAATTCATTCAGCCCAAAGATGTTTCATTCTTTAAAAGTACTGATAAAAATATAAGGGAGCGTTTATATGAAGCAAAAAAAATATTTGATTCCTTGGGGTGGAAAGTTAAAAATGATATCTTATATGATGTAAACAATAACCCGATTGAATTTGATTTTCTACTAGCACAAAAAGGGTTTGAGAGAATACTAGCTCCATTTGCAAAAAACCTAAAGAAATTGGGTATTACACTTAATTACAGAACTATAGATTTATCACTGTATCAGAGAAGGGTTGATTCATATGATTTTGACATGATGGTAATGAGTTATCCTCAATCACAATCTCCTGGTAATGAATTATTTTCAATGTTTCATTCATCTGTTTCAAATAAAAAAGGATCGTATAATTTAAGTGGCATAAATAATGAGTATGTAGATAAGCTTATCTCTAAGATAGTTTATAGTTCATCACGAGACGACATGATTATTTCAGCAAAACTCTTGGATAGAATACTTTGGAATAATTTCTATTTATTACCAAATTGGTATATAAATACCCATAGAATCGCATTTTTTGATAAGTTTGTTGAACCTCAGATTTTACCTAAATATTATGAAGCAACTAACTATATACTTAAGACATGGTCAATTGAGTAATGTATAACTATATAATTAAGAGATTGTTGTTGATGATACCCACATTGTTTGGTGTTCTTTTCTTGACGTTCATTGTCACGCAATTCGTCCCCGGCGGTCCAGTAGAACAATTAGCTAATCAGTTAAATAGCTTAAATGTGACTAGTGAGGCAAGCAGTGGATCAGCATCTATCTACAGAGGTGCTAGCGGTTTGAGTGAAGAGCATATTCAAAGTTTAAAAGAATTTTATGGCTTTGATAAGCCATTTATGGAGAGATTTGTTGATTTAATTAAAAACTATATGGTTTTTGACTTAGGTGATAGTTACTTCCATCATCAATCTGTATCCGAACTTATTATATCCAAATTGCCAGTATCAATTAGTTTGGGTCTATGGACATTTATTATAATTTATTCTATCTGTATACCCTTAGGCATTAAAAAAGCTGTAACACATGGCACAAAATTTGACCTTATTACTAGCACACTAATATTGATTGGGTATTCTATACCTGGCTTTGTCCTAGGGATAGGATTGATAGTTTTATTGGGCGGTGGAAGCTTTTATGATGTATTCCCTACGAGAGGTATTGTGTCAGATAATTGGGATAGTTTAAGCATTGGTGGAAAAATTCTTGATTATCTATGGCATATGACTTTACCTATAATTTCATCAGTCATAGGTAGTTTTGCAGTTATGACAATGCTTACTAAAAATAGTTTTATTGAGGAAATTAAAAAACAATATGTACTAACTGCTAAATCTAAAGGTCTTACAGATAACCAAATTTTATACAAGCATGTTTTCAAAAATGCTTTGATTCCAATTCTAACTGGATTTCCAGCACAATTTATTGCAGCATTTTTTACAGGAAGTATTTTAATTGAGACTATATTTTCCTTGGATGGAATAGGATTACTATCTTATGAATCTATCTTACACCGAGACTACCCTGTCGTTTTAGGTACGCTTTTTCTCTTTACACTTCTTGGTCTTATAGCAAAACTACTAACAGATATAAGCTATCTATTTGTAGATCCGAGGATAAAATATGATTCGATTGATAACAAAAGAGGATAATCAATGTTAGAAAGACGTAAAATCTTCTGGCATAAGTTTATGTCAAGAGCCAGAAATAAGTATAGTCTATATTTTTTCTCTATACTTTTTATCCTTAGCTTATTTGCAGAGATAATAAGCAATGATAAACCTATAATAATGAGTTTGGATGAACAGATATACTTTCCTATAATGGTAAAATATACTGACAAAGAACTAGGTGGTTATTTTGACACTGAAGCTGATTATAAAGATGAATTTATAACTAAGAGAATTAAATCAGCTGATAATTGGGCAATATTTCCACTTAACCCTCATTCATATCATAGTATTAATCTTAGCAACTCAACACCAAATCCTGCATCACCATCTAATTATAATTATCTTGGAACAGACGATAGAGGACGAGATGTTTTGGCGCGTTTAATATATGGTTTTAGGCTATCTGTTCTTTTTGCATTTGCCCTTACTGCCATAGGTATTCTTATTGGTATTTTTTTTGGAGCAATACAAGGATATTTTGCTGGAAGAACCGACCTGTATCTTCAACGATTTATAGAAATATGGAGTTCTATGCCAGAACTATATATCTTGATAATATTTTCATCATTGTTTGAGCCAAGTGTTTTTTTACTGATCGTTCTCTTATCGTTATTTGGATGGATGAGTTTATCTGATTATGTAAGGGCAGAATTTCTGAAGGGTAGGAATCTCGAATATGTTATAGCAGCCCGAACATTGGGCTTGACCAATACCCAAATCATACTCAAGCATATACTCCCTAATAGCATGGTTTCTGTAATCACATTTCTACCATTTAGGATTAGTGGCGCCATTCTGATACTTACTAGTCTTGATTTTTTAGGACTTGGTGTTCCACCAGACACACCAAGTTTAGGTGAATTACTATCACAAGGTAAAGAAAATATTGAGGCATGGTGGTTATCAATATCGACATTTTTTGTTCTGGTTGGAACACTCTTACTACTTATTTTTATTGGAGAAGGTATTAGAGAGTCATTAGATACGAGGTCATCTTAATGTTACTAGAAATTAGAAACCTCTCCCTAATGAATAAAAATAATAATAAACTTTTGCTAAAGAATATAAATTTGCAAGTTCGAAAAGGTGAAATTGTTGGCATTGTTGGGCAATCAGGGTCTGGGAAAACTCTGACTGGTCTTACAATTAACAGGTTATTAGATAACAACATATTTAAGATTACACAGGGGGAGATTTTATATAATGGTCAAAATTTATTATCATTAGACGAGAAATCGCTCAGAAAAATTAGATCAAATAATATAGCAATGATTTTTCAGGAACCAATGTTATCTTTGAATCCTGTGCAAACTATTAAAACCCAATTAGTTGAAGTAATAAAGCTACATGTAACAGATAATCTTCAGATAATTAATCAACTATCGCATGACATACTTTCTAGTACAGGACTAACTGATACAAATAAAATATTGATGAGTTATCCTCATATGTTGTCAGGAGGTCAAAGGCAACGCGTTATGATTGCTATAGCCCTCGTGTGCAGCCCTGAAGTCTTAATAGCAGATGAACCAACAACTGCTCTAGATGTTACGTTACAATTACAAATTCTTGATTTATTAAAGTCTTTTAATTTAAATAAAAATATGAGCCTTATACTTATATCTCATGATTTAGATCTTATCAAAAATTATACAGATAACGTCTATATATTGAATAATGGACTAGTTGTTGAGTCTGGATCTACAGAGAATATATTTAAACATCCGAAAGATACATATACAAAACAACTTATTGATAGTAGGCCAACCAAAATGATAAATTATCCAGCTAGTAATGATATTTTATTAGATGCTAAAAATATATCATGTAAATTTCTTACCAAGAGAGCTTTGCTAGAAAAAAATAGAGAATATTTTCATGCCCTTCAAGATGTTAGTTTTTATATTAATAAGGGTGAAACTATTGGAATAGTTGGTGAATCTGGGTCAGGTAAGACAACTTTAGCAATGACAATTTTACAATTATTAGATTATAGAGGGGACATGCTTTTCAATAATATAAGTTTATCAGAAATGACAGAAAATGAGATTAGAAAATATAGAAATGATTTCCAGATAGTTTTCCAAGATCCATTCTCATCATTATCACCTAGAATGAATATTTTTGAGATTATAACTGAAGGTCTTGCAACACATAATAAAAATTTAAGTAAAAAAGATCTTATAGAAATTGCTATATCGCTTTTAGAAGAAGTGGAATTAGATGCAGACATGATATATAGATATCCACATCAGTTTTCAGGTGGCCAAAGACAACGAATAGCTATAGCACGTGCTCTATCAATGAAACCACAACTAATTATTTTTGATGAACCTACAAGCGCTCTAGATGTTCTTGTTCAGAAAAATATTCTCAATTTAATTACTAACTTACAAAAAAAACATAAAATAAGTTACTGCTTTATAAGTCATGACTTAAAAGTTATTAGATCAGTATCTCATAGAATTTATGTAATTAAAGACTCAGAAATTATAGAGCATAACGATACTGAAAAAATTATATTAGAACCTAAAAAAGATTATACGCAGAAATTAATAAAATCTTCATTTATCGATGGTTAAAAATATTTGATAAGATATCTTCATATATTCTTGATAGTTTTTGAATATCATTCACCGTGGTATGTTCGTTAATCTTATGAATGGATTTATTAATTAATCCAAATTCTATAACTTGATCACAAATTTTTGCCATAAATCTACCATCAGATGTTCCACCATCAGTTGTCACATCTGGGGTATCCTTGGTTTCATATTCTATTGCTTTTATACAACAATCTAAAAAGTCTTTTTTTGTGGTTAAATATGGTTCTCCAGAATGCTGCCATTCAATTGTATAATCTAGATTATGCTTTTTTAAAGTATTTAACACAGTTTTTTTAATTTCACTATCATTCGTCTCGGTAGAGTACCTAACATTGAACTCTATATCTAAGATTCCAGGTATTACATTAGATAATCCAATGCCACTATTTAAATTAGAAACCTGAAAAGATGTAGGAGGAAAATATTGATTACCAGAGTCATATTCATGGTTAATAAGATCATCCAAGGCAGGTGTAAACTTATGAATTGGATTTAACGCATTATGCGGGTATGCTATATGTCCTTGAACACCTTTTATCTGTAACTTTGCAGACAAAGAACCTCTTCTTCCATTTTTTATAGTATCACCAAGTTTTGTTTTTGAAGATGGCTCACCTACAAGACACATTTCAATATCATAAGAGTCTAAAATATTATCATTGACTAATTTTTTGATACCATTTTGGGCAGGACCTTCTTCATCACTAGTTAATATCATAACTATGCTACCATCAAAATCTTTATTATGATGTATGAATTTTTTAATAGAATTTAACATACATGCAATACTGCCTTTCATATCAGATGTACCTCTTCCATATAATATGCCATTATCTTCTGTAAGTTGAAATGGGTCAGTTTTCCATTTAGTAATATCACCAACAGCGACTACATCAGTATGTCCTACAAAAGCAAAAACCGGTGATTTTGTTCCATATCTAGCAATCATATTTTTGACATTATTAAATTCTTTTACTTCAATTGTAAAACCAATATCTTTAAGATAATCTGCGATAAAATCCTGACAACCTGCATCTTCAGGAGTTAAAGATTTTAAGCTTATTAGTTTTTGAAGTATGTCTATTGTATTATTCATATATTCTCATCTGATCTAAGTGTTAATATCTCAGAACCATTTTTTGTTACTAAGACAGTATGTTCCCATTGAGCTGAAAGAGATCGGTCCTGAGTCACCACTGTCCAGCCATCATTTAGAACCTTAGTTTTATATCTACCTTCATTTATCATAGGTTCAATAGTAAATGTCATTCCCTGTAATAGCTTCATTCCTGTATTCCTATTTCCATAATGCAATATTTGAGGCATCTCATGAAAGTTTTTGCCTATACCATGCCCACAATAGTCTCTAACGACTGAAAAGTTATTGTTATGGGCATGTTCTTCAATTACTGCTCCAATATCGCCAATATGAAGTCCTGGTTTCACAATATTTATTGCTTCAATCATACACTCACGTGTTACACGGCATAATCTCTCGGCCAATATAGACGATTTTCCAACAAGAAACATCTTGCTCGTATCACCATGAAACCCATCTTTTATAACTGTAACATCAATATTAACTATATCACCATCCTTCAGTATTTTCTCATTTGATGGAATACCATGACAAACTTGATGATTTACAGATGTACATATTGATTTTGGAAATCCTCTATAATTTAATGGGGCTGGTATAGCTTTTTGCTGATTTATAATGTAATCGTGGCAAATTTTATCTAATTCACCCGTAGATATACCTGATTTAACATATTCACCGATCATCGTAAGTACATCGGCTGCGAGTTTTCCAGCAACTCTCATTTTTCTTATATCTGATTCAGATTTAATATCAACCATATAATTGCCCACTAATAAACTTTTTAGGTCAAATTATCAGATTTTTATTGTTGAATCCATGTAAATATGATAAAAAACCCTATCAACATTGAAATTATCAATGTATTAATTAGTATTAACTGGAGTATAGAATTAAGTGTCAAATTTATCTATGAAAGAGATGATAAATGCAGGGGTTCATTTTGGTCATCAATCAAAATACTGGAATCCAAAAATGCGACCATTTATTTATACTACATACAAAAAACTACATATCATCAATCTCGAAAAAAGCGTCTCTTGTTTTAACTTAGCTAAGATATTTATTGAAAAACTATGTAAAAATAATTCTAAAATATTATTCGTTGGCACTAAAAGAGCTGCGAGAAATATAATAAAAAAATATGCTACAGATGTCAAAATGCCATATGTCAACAATAGATGGCTAGGCGGTATGCTGACAAATTTTGATACGGTCAAAAAATCTATTCAAAAATTAGATGATTTAAAGTCATCTCTTGAATCATCAAGTTCAGAAATGATGACCAAGAAAGAATCTTTGATGATAAAGAAACAAATAGCGAAATTAGAAAAAAACCTATCCGGGATTAAAACTTTAGAAAAAAAACCAGACGCTTTATTTGTTATTGATACTAGATATGAAAAAATTGCAATCCAAGAAGCTAATAAACTTAATATACCAGTAATAGCTGTCGTAGATAGTAATAATTCATTTGATGGAGTTGATTATATGATACCAGGTAACGATGACTCAATGTCATCAATTGAACTTTTTGTCCGTGAAGTTTCAGATATTATAGCCAAGACAAAATCTAAATTTTCTACACCTGCGGCATCATCGAATTCTGATGAAAAAACGCAATCAAATAAAAGCTTCAAAAAGAAACAAGTGATTAAGGTTGAAGGCGAAGCAAATCTATCAAAAAATAAAAATAAAATTCAAAATAAAAATATAAAATCTGAGACTGAGGTATAAATGTCTTCTAATCTTGATCTTCTCAAACAACTACGTGAAATAACTGGTGCTGGCATATTAGATTGTAAAAAATATCTTTCACAAGCAGAAAATAATCTTGATGAAGCCGTAAAACTAATGAGATCAGAAGAAGGGATAAAGGCGGAAAAAAAATCATCTAGAGTAGCAGCTGAGGGTGTTGTTTTTTTTAATTCTAATGAAAAAAAATCTATTCTACTTGAAATTAACTCTGAGACAGATTTTGTTGCGCGCAGTGATGACTTTATGACTTATGTTGAACAAGTATCACAAAGCTTACTATCATCTGATTGCGCGGACATGAACTCATTGACGGAATCTAGTAATACTGATTTAGTTGATAGTCTTGAAAAACTACGTAAAGAATATATTACTAAATTAGGCGAGAATATCAAAGTTAGACGATTTATAATTTATAGTCATTCAGAAGGTTTTGTGACTGGATACACACATAATCATAAGATTGGTTCTCTGGTTAAACTTAAATCTAAAGATACTGAATTATCTAAAGATATTACCATGCAAATTGTAGCATCTAACCCCTTGGCGTTGGATGAAAAATCTATAGATTCATCTTTACTTGAATCAGAAAAAGAAATTTATAAAAAAGAATTAGAGAAAATTAATAAAAAAGACGATATTAAAAGAAATATTTTAGAAGGCAAGGTCAAAAAATTTATTACAGATAATACATTACTGAATCAACCATTTATTAAAGATGGGTCTAAATCACTTAAGAAAATATTATCTGATAATGAGATAATATCATATGTTCGATATCAGTTGGGTGAAGGTATAGATAAAAAACAAGAAGATTTTGCAGAAGAAGTATATAGTCAAATTAAATAAATGCCAACTCCCAAATACAAAAGGGTTCTTTTAAAAATAAGCGGAGAAGCTCTTATTGGAAAAAAAGAACATGGTATTGATGATAAATTCATCAGCTCTCTTGCGCAAGAAATTACTGACCTCAAAAACGAGGGTATTGAGCTTATAATTGTGATTGGTGGGGGTAATTTTTTTCGCGGTTCTAATCTCGAATTTCTCGGTATTCAGCGGGTTACAGCTGACCATATGGGCATGTTGGCTACTGTTATAAATTCTTTAGCACTTCAAAGTTCGCTTGAAGAACTAAATACTCAATGTCGAGTAATGTCATCTATTGCTATTGATGCTGTCTGTGAAAAATATATTAAGAGAAAAGCTGAACGACATCTTGAGAAAGGTAGGATCATCATATTAGCTGGCGGCACAGGCAACCCATTTTTTACAACAGACTCTGCTGCAAGTTTAAGAGCTATTGAATTAGATGCAGATTTATTAGCTAAAGCAACCAAAGTTGATGGGATTTATGATAAAGATCCAAAAATAAATAAAAAAGCTAAATTATTTAGTAAAATCTCATTTCAGGATGTAATAACAAAAAAACTAGCAGTTATGGATGCTACTGCTGTTGTAATGTGTTTCGAAAATCATATGCCTCTAAAAGTTTTTAATATCTTAAAAAAAGGAAACTTAAAAAAAGCTATTTTAAATGATAAAATAGGTACTAAAATAGTATAAAGATGATAGAAAAGATTAAAAAAGAAGCTGACCATAGTATGACCAAAGCTATTGATAGTCTAAACACTTCTTGTGCTAAAATTCGCGCTGGACGACCAAACCCTAGTATGCTAGACCATATAGAAGCAGATTATTTTAATACTAAGACGCCGTTAAAACAACTTGCGAATATAACTGTAACAGATGCGGCCACTATTACGCTCAATGTATGGGATAAAAGCGCTATTCAGAGTATTGAAAAATCAATCCTTGAATCTGATCTTGGCTTATCACCAGTTGTAAATGGAATGAATATTCATATCAAAATCCCCCCTCTTACTCAAGAGAGAAGAGTAGAACTAACTAAAGTTCTTAAGAAAGAAGGCGAAAGCTGTAAAGTATCGCTGAGAAACATTCGTAGAAATGTTAATACTACAATCTCTAATCTTGAAAAGAATAAAGAAATATCTAAAGACTTTGAACGTGATTATATGATTGAGATTCAAGAACTAACGGATAAATATATAAAAATATCTGAAGAAGTAGTTATTAATAAAATTACTGAAATAAGTGAAGTATAATGTCTAAAAAATCAATAAATCATATTTCAATTATAATGGATGGTAATGGGAGATGGGCTAACATGAGAAACATGCCTAGAGCATTTGGACATAGAGAGGGTATCAAATCTATTGATAAAATCGTTAAAGCATGCTCAGTTAGACAAATTACTCAGTTAACCCTGTTTGCTTTTAGTAGTGAGAACTGGAATAGACCTGATTATGAAGTTAGGGTTTTATTAAAACTATTTGAGGATTCTATAAATAAATACCTAATTGATTTGAACAAAAACAATGTCAAATTAAATTTCGTAGGTGATTTATCTGTATTTAGCAAAAACTTGCAGGCTAGTGTTAAAAATGCAATTAATCTCACGATATCAAATACTGGTTTGAAACTTAATTTTGCTATTAACTATGGAGGTAAATGGGATATTGTTAATTCAGTTAACAAAATAATTAACGAAAAAAAATTCAATGATAAGACTAATATTACATTAGAGGATATTGAAAAAAATTTATCTATTACTGATGCACCCGACTTACTGATTAGAACAGGTGGAGAAAGAAGACTAAGTAACTTTATGCTATGGCAACATGCATATACTGAGTTATATTTTGCTGATTGTTTATGGCCTGATTTTTCTGAAAAAGAGTTAGATAGAGCAATTGAATTTTATCAAGATAGAATTAGAAAATTTGGATCTCTTATAGAAGTAAATAGCGATCTGAAAAAAGATGCATAATCGTATAATAACAGGTAGTTTACTACTATCCTTCTTCACACTTTCACTAATATATCTGCCTACAAGCATAATCGCTTTAATATTCACTATTATAGTTCTTTATGCTATTTACGAGTTAATGAAAATCTTATCATTTTCATATAAAAAAATATTCTTTTATCTACTTTTTTGTTTAATATTAATGTATTCACTAGTTAAGTATAATACACATTTCTTAGTGGTCTACTTAACATATATTAATTTATTTATTTGGTTTATAATTTCCCTTGCTTTTTTATTTATAATTCCAAAGAATAGAGAAATCTTTAAAAAGATTTATTTCTTACTAACATTTTACCTATTATTATCATCATGGTTCTTACTAATATCGTTAGGTGCAACAAATGCATCAGATTTATTAAAGTATAACTTCCTATTGTTTTCTGAAATGCACAATACAACAATTAATTATTATTATATCTTCTTAATAGCACTCGTGAGTATAAGTGATTCATCTGGCTATTTTATCGGAAAAAATTTTGGTAGCAGACAGTTATATCCTTCTATAAGCCCAAATAAGACATACGAGGGTTTTTATGCATCAATATTACTGCCATTACTTATTTTTTATATATTTACATATGCTATTTTGAAATCAGAGATATTTTTATCTGATTACATATTATTTATCTTATGCTGCATGTATTGTACAATAGGTGATTTATATATCAGTATGGTTAAGAGATATAATAATGTTAAAGATTCAGGTACAATTCTACCAGGCCACGGTGGCGTTCTTGACAGACTTGATAGTTATTTACCTCTAATACCAATATTACAAATCTGGATGTTTATATAATGATTTCTATCCTCGGATCTACTGGAACTATTGGTGTTAAAACACTATCGTTGTTAAGTAATACAGATTTAAAAATATTTGCTCTTACGGCTCATACTAATAAGAAGCTACTAGCTAATCAAATTATCAAATACAACCCTTCATATGCAGTTATCAAATCTAAAAATGATGCAGAATATTTAAAACAGTTATGTGATAAAAAGAAAATTAGCACTAAAATACTTTCTGGTGAATCTGGGCTAACTTATGTGTCATCACACAAAAGAGTATCTCATGTCCTGTCAGCTATAGTGGGGGCTGCTGCACTCCGCCCAACTTTTAACGCAGTAAAAGCTGGTAAAAAAATACTGTTAGCTAACAAAGAGTCTTTAGTAATGTCTGGGTCATTAATGATAAGAACTGCTAAAAAAACTGGGGCTATAATAGTCCCTATAGATAGTGAGCATAATGCAATCTTGCAGATTATTACAGCACACGGCTCTACATATAATTCAAAAAATAATAAATATAAAGATGATATAGATCATCTTTATATTACAGCATCCGGAGGCCCTTTTTTAAATTATTCTCAGTCTCAACTTAAAAGAGTTACTGTTTCTCAGGCTATTAAACATCCAACATGGTCTATGGGGAAAAAAATATCTATTGATTCTGCAACTATGATGAATAAGGGTTTAGAGGTTATTGAGGCTTGTATATTATTTAATTTAAAACCAAGTCAAATAAACATATTGATTCATCCACAGAGTATATTACATGCCATGGTTCACTTTTGTGATGGCTCTATAATCTCACACATGAGCGCTCATGATATGAGAATAGCCATCAACTATGCCTTAACTTGGCCTGAGAGAAAATCCTTGAAAAGTAATATTAAGAAATTACCGCTTAAAGAGCTTTTCTTTAGAAAAACTAAAAAAAATGAGTTTAAATGCCTAGATTTATGCATCAAAGCATTGAAATTAGGTGGGTCCGCGCCCACCATTCTAAATGCAGCAAATGAAGTTGCTGTCGAAAATTTTCTTCAAAATAAGATTAAATTTACTGATATACCAGTTATAATTGACCAAGCATTGAAAAATATTAAAATAACTAAAGCTCAATCAATTAAATCTCTTCTATTATGTGATGAGCACACCAGAGAATATGTAAAGAGGTATATTGACAACAAATGGAAATAATACAAAGTATAATTGGTTTCTTTATTGCTATAGGAATTCTTGTGACATTTCATGAGTTCGGGCATTTTTATATAGCAAGATTATTTAACGTGAAAGTCCTTAACTTTAGTATTGGTTTTGGCAAAACATTATACAAAAAGAAATTTTCTGAAGATGGTACTGAGTACTCAGTTGGACTTATCCCGCTTGGTGGTTATGTGAAAATGTTAGAGTCTCATGAAATTAAAGATGAGCCTTCAGATTTAGTGTATAAAAATTGTTTTGATAAACAGTCAGTTTACAAAAGATTTCTTATTGTGGCAGCTGGACCTATATTTAATTTAATTCTTGCTGTAATATTTTTTACTTTTGTTCACTTTTCTGGAATTACAGGTATGAAGCCATATATTCAAGAAATTACCAATTCTCAAAATAACATAATTATGACAGATAAAAAAAACGAAATTATAGCTGTAAATGATGTAACAACAAAAAGGTGGCAAGATGTAAGAGTCGAGGTATTGAATACTATAGTTAATGGAGATGATTTACTATTAAAAGTTAAAACCGATAATGCAATTAATAATATAAATATTATTTATGATAAAGATATTTTGAAACAGGAAGGAGATGTACTTAGAAATATTGGTATAATCCCTAAACAACCACTTTTACCGCCAATTATTGGAGATGTTCAAGATGATTCTCCCGCTTCATTGGCTGGTCTTAAAAAACATGATAATGTATTATCAATTAATAACGAGCCTGTAAATAATTGGAATTCACTTTCAAATTATATTCAAAACAATCCTGATGAGATATTACAATTAAAGATCTCTAGAGAAAATGATATATTAGATATAATATTAGTACCATCTAGGCAAGATAATAATTTTGGATATGCTGGTATATCGGCTCAAAGAAAATATTTGGATGAATATAGGGTATTAGTTCAATATCCACTACTAGATTCTATTAATAAATCATTCCGCCTAACTTATGATTATTCCATTCTTACATTTAAAATGATATTTGAGTTGTTTACTGGCCAAGCTAATATTAATAATATCAGTGGCCCGTTAAGCATTGCTGAATTTTCGGGTAAATCATTATCAATGGGTGCAGTATACTTTGCTTACCTTTTAGCAATATTAAGCATTAGTTTAGGTGTATTAAACTTACTCCCAATACCTATGTTAGATGGTGGTCATTTAGTGTACTATGTTATAGAGATGGTTATAGGAAGACCTGTATCAGATAAAATACAATTAGTTGCTCAACAGTTTGGGCTAGCAATACTTTTAGGTATTATGATTCTAGCTTTCTATAATGACTTCACGAGGCTTTTATAATGCTTAGAAAACTATCTTTTGTAGTTTTAATTTGCTCATTACTAAATTTCCCAAGTCATGCTAAAACTGAAGATATAGGTGAAGCAAAAACTGTCTCTAATATTATTATCAAAGGTAACCAACGCGTTACATATAATACTATAATGACATATATAGACGTAGAGCAGGGCGATTTGATTGATTCAAAACTTATCCAAAATGTAATTAAAAACCTATACGATACTCAATACTTCGATGACATTTCAGTAACAGTCAATTTCAATGACCTCATTATATCAGTAGTGGAGAAACCTATAATATCCAACATTATACTTAGTGAAAATAAAATAGTAGAAGATGAAGATATTCTTAGGGCATTAGATGATGTTGGTATAAGTAGAACGAGACCGTATGATAAAAATTTATTTGATAAAATTGAGCAAGAATTAATTAGGCTCTATTTTGATAGGGGTAGATATAACGCATTGATTGAAACAAAAGTGAAACCATTAGAGCGTAATAGAGTTGAGTTAGAACTGATAATTAAAGAAGGTGAGCCATCAACAATCAAGGAAATCAATATTGTTGGAAATAAAGAGTTTAGTAAAGATAAAATATTATCTTTAATGACATCAGGCACAAAGTATTTTTTTGAAATTTGGTCATCTAAAGATGTTTATTCAAGTTCTGTGCTTAGATCAGACATAGGTAAAATAGAGGATTATTATTATAATAGGGGTTTCATTAGATTTAGGATATTATCAAATCAGGTTAATTTATCTAATAATAATAAAGATATTATAATTACTATTAATATTGATGAGGGTGAAAAATATGAATTTGGAGATATAAGACTCTTTGGTAATAGTGTAATCCCACAAAATATTATCAAAGAAAAGTTCTCTAAAATAATTCTACCAAACCAAACTTTTTCTAGGCAAAAACTACAGCAGACAGAAGAACTTCTTGCATATCTTTTGGGTGACCAAGGTTATGCCTTTCCAGATGTAATATCTGTACCTGTGATTGATGATGAAACAAAAATCGTCGATGTAGAATTTCGTGTTGAGCCAGGTCAAAAAAGTATAGTAAGAAGGATTAATATTGTAGGAAATGATAATACTAATGATGAAGTATATAGAAGAGAATTAAGGCAATTCGAATCATCGCTACATAATACTGCCAATATAGAAAGATCAAAAATAAGATTACAGAGACTAAAATATGTTGAGTCAGTCGAAGTCTTAAAAAATAAAGTTTCTAATTCTAATGATCTCGTTGATGTAACTTTCAAAATAAAAGAGAGGAAGGCGGGTGAGTTTAAGGTTAGTGCAGGATGGTCTGATACAGATGGTGCTATATTTGATGTTGACTTAAAGCAAGACAATTTTTTAGGAGGTGGTAAGAATATAGCAGTCAAAGCATCAAGGAGTACTATAAATACATCTTTAAGATTTTTATTAACTGATCCATATTTTACTCAAGATGGAGTTAGTCGAACTATAAATGCTATTATAAGTCAAACTGATGTGAGCGGTACGTCGACATCTACATACCTTTCTGATACTTTTGGTGGTGGTGTCATGTACGATATGCCTGTATCGGAGACTAAAACATTTGGAATAGGTTATGATATAACTCTGACTGAGTTCACAAAGACAATATATTCTCCTATAATCGTTACACATCACCTTGATGATCATGGCGAGAATTCATTTGGCTTAACACTCAAATCATCGTTTGTATCTGATACCCGCGATAGAACCGTTTTTGCATCTGAGGGAGTTTTACAACAAATTACTGGGGATTTATTTTTGGGCATTGAAGGGGCATCACATTTATCTTTAAACCATAGGACTGAGTCTAACAAACCATATATTTTAAAAACATTTGGATTTGACTGGGAAACTGTATTTCAATTAAAAACAATCTTAGGTATAGGAGCAGGTCTTGGGTCAGCTACTTCATTGCCGTTTTACTCTAAATTTTTTGCTGGGGGAAATACCACTGTTAGGGGTTTTAAGGGATCCAGTTTAGGACCACTTACTTATAACGAATCACGTGACCCAAATACTTGTGCGGCGAAAGCAGTAGAAGGAAAATTTATTAAATGTGATGCAGTCGGGGGTGATTTCTTAACTGCTGCTCAATTTAATTGGATATTTTCGCCACCTGATTTTTTAGGAGAAGACACGAGGTCTGTTAGAACTACACTATTTATGGACATAGGAAACGTATTTGAGAAAGCGAACAATTTCGATTACAATGAGCTTAGAGCTAGTTATGGTATAGAATTTAACTTTATTACGCCTATTGGCGGTGTATCTGTAGGTTTTGTAGATACGTTTAAATCAGAGGAAGGAGATGATACACAACCTGTAATATTTCAACTAGGTGGTGCATTTTAATAATTATGAGCAAAATTAGTAAAACATTCAGTTTTTTAGTATTCATGGTGTTCATTACACCAATTCAAGTTCAAGCTGAACTGAAAATGGGAATTGTGAATTTAGATTTATTATTTAAAGAAATTCCTATTTATCGTGAATCACAAGAAAAAATAAAAAAACAATTTGATCCCAAGGCAAGAAATCTGAAAACACTTGAACAGGAGTGGAATAAACTTAATGAAAAATATCTTAAAAATGAAACAGTGATGTCAGAGAAAGAAAAGACAGAATTAGTAAAAAAAATACAAGAAGTTGAGACAAAATTTAGGTCAGGACAAGAAAAAATTCAAACTGATTTAGACAAGATACAAAGAGAGGAATTATCCAGAATTAGGACAATCGTTGAAAAAGCGATTACAGATTATGCAGAAAAAAATGATTTTGATATAATTATTCGTGCAGATGGAACAACTCTATATGCAAAAAAATATATCAACATTACCCAAGAAATAATCTCAAAACTTCAATAATGAAGCTTAATAAAAAATATTCTATTAAAGAAATAGCTGATTTGTATGATTGTCAACTTGCTGGTAATCATGCTGCGTCATTTGATAGTGTCTCTAGTTTAATAAATAGTAAACCTAATTCTATTTCCTTTCTATCTGACTCTTCTCATATGAAACTACTTGATAATACTAACTTATCGTGCGTGATTACTACACCAGAATTATCTACAAATATTTCAATTCCAATGATTATTACTGATAACCCACAGTTCATATTTTCTAAAATCATTAGAGAAAATATTGATTTCAAAGAATATTGCTTTTTCGATGCTTCTAAAAATACTAATGTCACAAAAGGTGATTCATGCTTAATCTCAGCAAATGTTGCTATTGGAGATAATGTGAAAATAGGCAATAATGTTACAATATACCCAAATACAACTATTTATAATAATTGCGAAATAGGAGACCGTGTGATAATTCATGCTGGATCGGTTATTGGTTCTGACGGTTTCGGCTTAATTAAACAGAATAATGTGTGGATCAAGATACCGCATATTGGAAACGTTGTCATTGGAAATGATGTAGAAATTGGTGCCAATACTACCATAGATCGGGCTACGATAGATAGCACTGTCATTTCTGATAACGTTAAGATAGATAATTTGGTACATATAGCTCATAATGTTCAAATAGGTAAAAATACTGCTATAGCTGCTTGTGTAGGTATAGCTGGTAGCACAATCATTGGCGGAAATTGCACAATCGGCGGCGGGTCAGGCATTAATGGACATATTGAGATATGCGATAATGTGCATATTCATGGAATGACCATGGTTACAAAATCTATTAACAAACCAGGTATGTATGCTTCCGGCACTACTGTTGAACCTGTATCTAGTTGGAGAAAAAATCAAGCTAGGTTTAAAGAATTAGATGCATTAGCTAGAAATATAAAAAATGAAAAAAATAAAACTGGAGATGTATGATGACAAATAATGATATTCAAAACTACTTACCCCATAGATATCCTTTCTTGTTAATTGATAAAATTTTAGATTTTAAAAAGCACGACTATCTTGAAGCACAGAAAAACGTTAGTAATAATGAACCCTTTTTTCAAGGACATTTCCCTGATTATCCTGTATTCCCCGGTGTCCTAATTCTTGAGGCCATGGCACAGGCAACAGCTTTACTAGATTTTAAGAGCAATGAAAGAGAGAAAGATAACTTACTATATTACTTTGTAGGTATAGACAAAGCTAGATTTAAAAAACCAGTGGTACCTGGTGATATTATGATTATTAATGTCAAATTAAATCAAAGCAAAAGAGACGTACATAAATTTACCGCAACATGTAAGGTTGGTAAAGATGTTGTTTGTACAGCTGAACTAATCGGAGCAGTAAGAGAAAAAGAATGATTCATCCAAGTGCTATCATATCAGAATCTTCTGTGGTAGGTAATTCTGTATCTATTGGTCCATATAGTATAATTGGTGAAAATGTTAAAATTGGCGATGGTTGTTCTATAGAAAGCCATGTAGTTATAAAAAAAAATACCAGTATCGGTAAAAATAATAAGTTTTATCAATTTGCATCGATTGGTGAGGACCCTCAGGATCTAAAGTTTAGCGGCGAGGAGACCATACTTACTATAGGTAATAATAATACTTTTAGGGAATATTGTACAATTAACCGTGGGACTGGTAGCGGTATCAGTAAAACTATTATTGGATCAAATAATCTATTCATGGCTTATAGTCATGTAGCACATGATTGTATTATTCAAGATGATTGTATATTTTCTAATGCTGCATCATTAGCAGGACATGTCAATATTGGGTGTAATGTATCATTAGGTGGGTTTACGTTAGTACATCAGTTTTGTAATATTGGAGATTATGCATTTAGTGGCTTGGGAACTGTGATATCTAGAGATGTTACTCCTTATACTCTAGTTGCTGGTAACCATGCTAGGGCTTACAAAATTAATACTGCGGGTTTAAAACGGTATAATTTTGATGAAGAAATTATATATGCATTGGAAAAAACATTTAAGCTTTTTATTAAATCCAAATCTAGTCGCGAAGATGTTCTTCAGTCATTTTCTGACCTAAATTATAATTATGATGAAGTGAAAAAATTTGTCGATTTTATAAATAAAAGTGAAAGAGGTATAACTCGTTAGTTAATTCATTAAATTTATGGCGAGTTTAGCTAATTTTTTAGATGCACCAGGCTCTAGACTATCACGGATTTTCTGATAACCGCTTTCAATGCTAAGCCTATAATTACTATCTAAATCAATCTTCTGCAGCTCTACCATCGTATCTACAATATCGGAATAATTAGGTTGAATAAATTCTTTAACTATTGGTAATGCACCTAATCTATCTCCTCCTATCAGATTTACAAGTCCTATATATTTAATTTTTACAAGATTCTTCATTAGTAGGTATGTTAATGGTGAGAGCCTATACATTATCACCATACATATATTCATCATGGCGAGTTCTAATGTTATTGTTCCTGAGGCTGTAATAACTTTTTTACAATTTTTGATTTGCCCAATATTTTTACCACTTATTAATAAGCTATGCCAATTATTAGGCAATAAACTTTCTATCGTATTCTTAGCACTTTGATTTGCATAAAATATTCTAATACCTTGATCATCAAGAGAACGCGAACGATCTTGTCGAAATGAATCTATCATATAGTGTAAGTTATTTTTAATTTCTGAGTGTCTACTTCCAGGAAATATACCAAGATTAATAGTTCTATCTTCATAAGCAAGATTTGTTGGTACTAACTCATTATTTTCAGCTAATGGATGACCTATATATGTCACATTATTTGTATATTTTTTAAAAATAGTTTCTTCAAATGGAAATACAACTGCTAAATGATCTACAGCATCTATAATCTTCTTTATTCTTTTTTCTCTCCATGCCCAAACTTGCGGGGCTACATAAAATAACACCTTTATATTATGAGCCTTCGCAAATTTAGCTATTTTAAGATTAAATTCTACATAATCTACCAGTACAACTAAATCTGGTTTATTTTCCAATATGAATCTATATGATTTATGCAAAGCATTTCGTATGTTTTTATATTTAGAAATAACTTCTACTATTCCCACAACTGCAATATCTTCGGAATCGAAAATTATGTTAACCCCAGATGCCCTTAATTCTTGCTGACCTATTCCATAAAATTCTGCATTAGGATCGAGCTGTTTATGAGCATTAACATATTTCGCAGCATGTTGATCACCAGAAGATTCACCTGCTACTATAAATATTTTCTTATTTAACTTCATTAGTATTTATTAATTATATTACTTATATACTCAACTTTATCATTGCTCAGCTCTGGATAAATAGGTATTGAGATACATTGTTTACATATACGTTCTGTATTATTTAGTTTATATTTATACCTAAATCCACTAAAGGCTTTCTGTTTATATATAGGTATTGGATAATAAATACCATACGGTATACTAAACTTCTCTAAATGATTAATAAACTTTAATCTATTTTCAACTTTGATTGTATATTGGTTATATACATGAAAATAGTTATTCTTCTTATATGGCTTAATTATTTTTTTATTTGTAATAAGTTTATTATAGAGTGATGCAATTTTAATTCTATTACGGTTTAGCTGATTAACTATCTTTAGTTTTGCTATAAGAACCGCAGCTTGTAATTCATCTAATCTAGAATTATAGCCAATATATTCATGTATATTTCTAGTTAAACCTCCATGATTACGTAATTTCATTAAGGTATTGGCATATCTAGAGTTATTGGTAAGTATTATCCCACCATCACCAGCACATCCTAGATTCTTAGTAGGAAAGAAACTAAAACATCCAAAATCACCTAGAGTACCAGTATATGTTTTATCTATTTTTGCGCCAAATGATTGTGCACAATCTTCAATGAGCTTGAGATTATATTTTCTACATAGTTTTTTTAATGGAATCATTTCTGCTGCTTGACCAAATATATGAACAGGCATGATTGCTTTTGTTTTTTTAGTAATTAGGCTCTCTACCTTTTTATAATTAATATTGAATGTATGAGGGTTTATGTCCGCAAATATTGGTTTAGCACCTACAAGAGCAATAGCTTCAGCAGTTGCAAAATAAGTAAATGGTGATGTAATTACTTCGTCACCTGAACCAATACTGCAGGCCCTTAATGATAAAATGAGTGCATCAGTACCAGAGTTACAGGATACTGCATATTTTGCATTTAATATCAAAGCAAATTTCTTCTCTAATTTCTTAACATTTTTACCCAATATATATTGACCAGAATGTAATATATCTTTAAATCTTTTATCAATTTCATCAGATAAATTCTTATTATTATATTGCTCAGATAAATCAAAAATTTTAATTTTTTTTGTCATAATTGTTTTGATATAATTGTTGCCACTTCAACAGCTGTTAACCCTTGATTACCATCTACAAGAGGTTTTTCTTTTTTTAAACAAGACATAATAAAATTCTCTATTTCATTCTTGAGAGAATCTGCTTTTTTATATGTATATTTTTTATAATTAAACAGTTTTTTCTTATTGCTTATATTTCTTGTATAACTATTAATAACTGAATTCATAAAGTCTACTGAATGATATCTCTCTTGTTCAAAAATTCTTATTTTTCGCTCATTTTTTTGACTTATTCTGCTAGCTGTCAGATTCGCTATAGTGCCTCCATGAAACTCAATTCTGACATTAGCAATATCAATAGAATTAGTAATTATTTTTTTACCGAATGCAACAATACTTTTTATTTTTTTATTCACTAAGGTAGAGACAATATCAATATCATGGATCATTAGATCAAAAATGACATTTACGTCTGTAGATCTTATATTAAATTTAGATAATCTATGTACTTCTATAAAAACTGGTTTCTTGATTTCTGTTTGTAGTTTCTTCATTACCGGATTAAATCTTTCTAGGTGCCCAACCTGTAAGATAAGCTGATTTTTTTTTGCTATATCTATAAGTTTTTTTGCTTCTGACACTCTTTCAGTCATTGGCTTCTCAATCAGAACATGTTTCTTATTAGTTAAAAAATACTTCGCAATTTTATAATGTAATTTTGTAGGTGTCACTATTGAAACTGCATCTATGTCATTAATTATTCTCTTATAATCCTTTATTTTTACGATATCTGCTATTTTTAAAGATTTCAAAGTCTCAATATTATTATCAACTGCATAAATATCATTACAATGCTTATTATTAATGAATTTCTCGAGGTGGAATTTACCCAGATATCCAATACCTATAATGCCTATATTTATTTTTTTTCTTTCCATTTTGAAGTATTGGTTCTACTTTTTTGTTATATTTATATTATCACAATTATATATAGTGAACTATTTATGACAAGTCAATTTTTAGCAGGAGTAGATGAAGTTGGACGTGGTTGTCTTGCGGGACCAGTGGTCTCCGCTGCAGTTATATTAAAGAAATCTGCTGATATTAACATTATGCAAGACTCAAAAAAAATATCACCATCCAAGCGTAAAATTATTGCTCAGCATATTTTAAATCACTCTCATGCTATCGGGATTGGATTATGCAACAATCATGACATTGATAGATTAAATATTCACCATGCTACACTTCTGTCTATGAGGAAGGCAGTTCTTAATTTAAATGTTAAACCAACAATGATCTATATTGATGGAAAATTTAAACCAGAAATAGACATATCTTGTCAGCCTATTATAGATGGAGACAATAAAATACCGGAAATTTCTGCAGCATCAATAATAGCAAAAGTACTAAGGGATAATGAGATGAGTTTCCTTCATTATAAAAATCCAGTCTATGGATTTATAAAACATAAAGGCTATGGAACAAAAGAGCATCTTCAAGCTATAGATTTATTCGGACCGTCTATCTTTCATAGACTTTCTTTCTCTCCATTAAATGAAAACTAAGTATGCCATGAAAAAAGAATTTACTCATCTCCACTTACAATCCTCATATTCATTAAATTGTAGTACAATTGCTTTAGATGTTCTTGTTAAGTCAGCCAAAAAAAATAAAATAAAAAATCTTGCCCTTACCGACTCATCTAATGTATTTGGTGCTATTAAGTTTTATCAAAAATGTATTGATAATAAAATCAAACCTATAATTGGCTGCAAAATTAAATTACAGTTAAATGGTACTCAGAATAAACATATTCATTCGATTTTATTATTATGCCAGAACCTTGAGGGTTATAAGAATCTAATTAAAATGTTATCAACAATTCATGTTAATAAAAAATTAAATACTAGCGTATGTGCAAATCTAGAAATCTTAAAGAAATATAATCAAGGTCTACTTTTACTTACAGGAGGGAAGGATGGTATTATTGGAAAAAATCTTTTACATGAGGATATTGAGCTTATAAAAAATAATATATCGATACTCAAAGATTCATTTCCTGACAGATTATATATTCAAATTGAAAGACTTAATCATGAGAATGAGGAATCATATAATAATATTTCATTATCTATTGCAAGTAGTTTATCTCTACCAATAGTTGCAACAAATAATGTTTTATTTATTAATAAAGATGATTTTGATGCACATGAAGTAAGAGTGTGTATTAATAAAAAACTTAAACTTGAAGATAGAACCAATCAAAAAGAATTTACAGAGGAGCAATATTTTAAGACGGAATCTGAAATAGAAAACTTATTTTCCGATTTACCTGATGCAGTTGAAAATATTTCACAAATAATACATAGATGTAATTTTCATATAGATATAGGTACTTATCATCTACCATCATTTAACACTCCAGATAATTCTCAATTAGACACATACTTTGATGCACTAGTTAAAACTGGTATAAATAAAGTATTAGAAAAAGTTAATGATGAAGAAAAGCAAAATTATAATGATCGTCTAGAGGTTGAAAAAAATGTCATTAAAGAAATGGGCTTTGTTAGTTATTTTCTAATAGTACATGAGTTTATTAATTGGGCTAGACAGCAGTCGATTCCTGTTGGCCCCGGCAGAGGTTCTGGTGCTGGATCTTTAGTAGCGTTAGCACTGGGAATTACCTCGATTGACCCAATAAAATATAACCTGCTTTTTGAACGATTTCTAAATATTGAAAGAATATCAATGCCGGATTTTGATATTGATTTTTGTATGATTAAAAGACAGAAAATTATTGAACATATTACTGAAGTATATGGGGTAAACAAAGTTTCACAAATCATAACATATGGTTCATTATCTGCCAGAGCAGTCATAAGGGATGTTGGTAGGGTATTAGGAATGAGCTATACATTTGTAGATAGAATAGCTAAATTGATACCATTTGTGGTTGGCATCACAATAGATGATGCATTAAAACAAAACAAGGAACTTAAAAAAGAATATGATACCAATGATGAAATACAAAATCTTATAAATACATCTAAAAAACTTGAAGGTTTACAGAGGAATGTTGGAAAACATGCTGCTGGAATTGTTGTGGCACCATCTGATATTGATAACTTTATCCCACTTTATCGTGTTGAAGAAAGTAATGAAATAGTTACGCAATATGATAAAGATGATATTGAAAAACTTGGTTTGGTAAAGTTTGATATATTAGGATTGAGAACACTGAGTATTATAGATAAAACAATAGATACTATAGAAAATAAACATCAAAAATCACCTAATTATCATGACAGTAAAAATAACGATAGTAAGGTTTTTGAGCTACTTCAAAAAAAACTCACTACTGGTGTATTTCAATTAGAATCTGCAGGGATGAAAAGATATATGGGTAGATTACGACCTGACTGTTTTGATGATATTGTTGCATTAGTTGCATTATATAGACCAGGGCCTTTAGGCACAAACATGGTTGATGATTTTATTAGTAATAAGCATGGAGCAGTTATAGACTATGAACACCCATTACTTGAACCTATTTTGTCAGTCACTTATGGCCTCATTCTCTACCAAGAACAAGTAATGGAAATATCTCGTTCATTAGCAAATTATACTCTTGGTGAAGCGGATCTTTTACGACGCGCTATGGGTAAAAAAAAGAAGAGCGAGATGGAGCTACATAGAAAAAAATTTATTGATGGTGCTTCAAAAAACAGTATTCCGACTAAAATATCAGATTCTATATTTTCTAAGATGGAAAAATTTGCTGGTTATGGATTTAATAAGTCACATTCAGTTGCATATGCTTCAATAGCGTATCAAACCGCATTCCTTAAAACCTACTATCCATCTGAATTTCTTTCTTCTGCTTTATCTTCAGATATGGATAATACCGATAAAGTTATATCGCTTATTGATGGTTGTGCTGAAATGAATATTAATATTTTAAAACCTAATATAAATGCCTCTGACTATAACTTCCAGTCACTTGATAATAACGATATTTTATTTGGGCTAGGTGCAATTAAAGGTGTAGGTTACAATGCTTCGAAACATATAATAGAAGAACGTAATGCAAATGGTGCATATATTAATATTTTTGATTTTTGTGAGAGAGTATCGCTTAATATGGTAAACATTGGTACGATAGATTCCCTAATTTACTCAGGTGCTTTTGATGTTTTCAATGAAGATAGGCTGACAATGAAAAATTTACTTTCAAGAGCTATGCAGTATGGTCAACAAAAACAAATATCTAAAAATATTGGTCAACAAGAACTTTTTGAAAATAAATCAGAGTCTTTGTCTGGAGACATAACAAATTATGATTCATTTTCTCAAATAAAAGATACAATGGCAAATCGTCTGAAAAAATTAACATATGAAAAAAAAGTTTTAGGTTTTTATTTATCAAATCATCCAATGAGTGAATATGCTGATGAGCTTAAATCCATGTCAATAAAAAATATTCAGTCTTATTTTGATAAACTCTACTCAGAAAATAATAATTCAGATTATTCTGAATCAACAACAATTAGTGGAATTATAACCAACATAAGATCTCAAAGAATAGGACAAGACCGGTTTATAAATATTATCACTATAGATGATTCATCACATAGACTAGAAGTAGTAATTTATCCCGATACATATGAAAAATATCAAAGCCTTATTAAGGAGAATCAAATATTATTTTTTTCTGGAATTATATCCATTGATGAATATAATGGCAACCTAAGCTTAAAAGCAAATTCTATTATGGATATTGATATGACGAGGCAGAAATATTCTAAAGAAATAGAACTATTTATACCTCCTGAACAAATTAATGACGATATATTAAATAACATAATTAGTATACTTGAACCTCATAAAAATGGACAATGCCCTTTGACTATCAAGTGTATTAGTGAAAAACATATTGTTCCATTAAACTTAAATAATGAGTGGCTCATTAATCCTAGTTCATCTTTAATAAATAATTTGTCAGATCTCCTAGGTAGAGAAAATATAATTGTTAAATATCAATAGTTATCTAATTATTTATTGTTTATAATTATCTAAATTATGAAAGAATATAATCCAAACTACTTAGATTTTGAACAACCTCTTCTTGAAATCGAAGGTAAGATTAAACAGTTATCTAATAATCCTGAAAAAACTGCTAAAAGTGACGCTGCTATCGCTAAATTAGATAAAGAATATGCTCAATTAACAAAAAAGATA
>NZZP01000021.1 GCA_002698665.1 Gammaproteobacteria bacterium
ATCATCAATTAGTCTAATTCCACCTTGAGTATTACCACTTCCACTTAATACTAATTCCCAATTACCTGGGTCAATCTTTTCTCTTTGTCGTGCTCTTTGGAAAGTTATAAAATAAAAATCATGACTACCTGTAGTGGTATTTGTAAATGTAAACCTTGAAGTTAATGAAGGTAAGATGACATTTGCAAATTGTCTGTAAAGTGCTGCAGTTTGTCTACCACCACTATTTAATTTAGTTGTGTTACCTGCGGAACCACTTCCATCAATGTGTGCATATCCTAACGAGAATTGTATCTCTGCAGTGTCTGCAGTTGCAGTTCCTGCGGTTGGGTTCTGATGATATACATCTATATAAGAACCTGTTGATGCACCTTGTGCGGATTGACTAAAGAATGATGTTAGTGTTCCACTTCCACCAGTAAATACACCACTTGAAACAATGGTTCTCTGATTTTTTACTACATCATTATCTTCATCAAATCTTTGAAATACTGACATTCCTCAATCTCCCTTAATTAGTTGAACTATTCAGAGCTGTTTCAACTGAGATGTTAGAAACCACACCAGTTCCAAGTCCTTGAATAGTTAAATTTGTTGTTATTGCCGCATTTAAACTCTTACCAATTAGTTTTGCAGATTTTGCATTTATAGTTACTGATTTGGTTGAGTCTAATGGTGCTGTAAAGTTTACGGTTTGACCAGTATCTGGTTCTGTACCTGCTACTTGTACTTCAAGAGTTGCTGCGTCACTATTATGTAGTGTGAATCTATACCCAACTTGGTCATCCAAAGTAGAATTATCAGTTGTTGGTGATATGATTGCAGTTGTACCTGCATTTAAAGGTACTGGTGAAGTTGCACCAATGTTAATTTTTGGCATCTTTGTTGTATTTTTATTCAAAGTAATAAGTTTGTATCTCATTACTTGATTCTCATCTACGAAAGATTCTAATAGAGGCATGTTTTCAATCACTGCTCCATAATATGATGAACCATTAGGATGTGTTACATCCCAAAGATTATAATCAATCTCATCATCTGCTAATGCAAATTTCGTGATGTTAAATTCGTTCTGTCCTCTTGCTAAAAGTTCACGACCTTTTTTAGTAAGAACAGCATCTACCGTTATGCTTGTATTATCTAAAAATCCCATTATTTTTACTCCTGTTGAATAGATATAACTTTACTATAGATAAATAGTGTTATACCTAATTTTTCTTAAATTATTCTACTTTTAATTTGGAATCACCTGGTTCCTTTGTTATTACTTGTGTTGGTGTTGTGGTTGTTGTTTCAACTGGTTCTCCACCATCAAATGTGTTTGATGCTTCAGACAATTGTGCGTTTCCAATAGTTACACTACCAATAAATGGTGATTTACTTGAAGTAGGATGACTTGTTTGTCCATCATCTCTTGTTACTGAACCACCAATAAATGACCTAAATAGTCTTGAATCATAATAAACACTCTGATGTTCACTTGGTACAAATGAAGAACTATAATGTAGTCCTCTTGATGCACTCAAACTTGATGAATAAAAGAATACTTTTTCTTGATTATGTTCTGCCAATCTTGAACCTGTTATTACTGGTTGTAATACTTCACCAAATGTTATACCTTCTCCACCAAATGTTACACTTGCAGTTGCATAGTTATAAGAGTGTGGTGTTTTTGGGTCTATAACACCTAACTTAACCAATGTAGGTTCTCCCAATCCACCAAGTGAACCACTATTATCATGATAGACTGCATTCAATCCACTTTCATAATATTTTTGTTCACCACCTATATCAAAGTATGCATCATCTTTTGAACCACTAATAAATCTTGTTACTGGTACACCATCTTCAAACTCACTTGCATTTTCAAAGTAACGATTATCAAACTCAGGTCTATCACCTATTACTTGTTTACTTCTTTCTAAAATATTTGGTTCTATCAATACACCTGTAGTTGCCTTACTTCTTGCAGGAACCCAATTCTTTAATTGTGTAAATACACTTGGGTCATAGAATGTTAAAATTCTTAAATAATCAAAAAAGTTATTTGGACTTGAATATTTCTGAAAATATTCAGTTTGTAATCTTTTAAGACCTCTATAGTTTACTTTGTATTGGTCTCTTGGGTCACCGATATAATCATCAAAATTAAAGTCTGCAATACTATATAATATATCCTCATTAACAACATCAACTGGTGAAAAATAAATACCAACTTTCTCACTATCTATTGGTGCAAAATCTTGTGATGATTTTTCTTTTCTTTCATCTGGTGATAAATTACCAATAATAGTACTATCTTCTATTCTGACTTTTGTTGCATTCCTTCTTGAAGGGCCGATGTTTGGAACTTTCAATTGTTCCTTATCAACTAAACTTCTAAATGTATTACTTGTAAATCCATTTACTGAACCAGTTGTATCCATTTGTGATGTTACGAAATAGTTTTGTCTATTACTAACACTTCTAACAAATGAAGTTGATGCCAAATTAACATTATTGTCAAGTGGATATCTTATTAACAAGTCGTGGTATGAAGAACTATATGAATTACCATTATAAGCTCTTGGTGCTCTAACATGATTATCAAATACACTTTGTGATAATGGTTCTGACCATAAACGATACTCCATTAATGAACCACTATATCTTGAACCGAAGTTTGTGTTTTGTCCACCAAGATAAACAAACCTTGAACCAACACTACCACTAAATGCAGCATTGATTGCACTACTACTTGCGTGTCCTATACCAGTTGTTAAACTTGAACTTGTTTGATATTTTACTTTTTCTCTTGAGGCATCATATTGTTTTGTTGTTAATTCATACTTTACATTTCTTGTGATTAAATCATCAGTCATTTGTACACCACTTGCACTTACTCGTGTTAACATCACACTCCACATCTCATCATTATAGAATGGTAAGAGTGAAGAAGTTATACCATAAACTCCTGTTGATGCACTAACACTAAATTTTAAATACCCATAATCATCTGTAGTACCATTGTCTTTTAAATGTATTGCCCAATCATTTTCTTTTTGTGCAATCACCATACTACCAGAACTTCCTACACTATTTGGTGTTCTAAATCTTAATTCTAAAGCTTGTGGATATTGACTATTTAAATCGGTTGTCCATAAACTTTTTACATATTGTGAACTATGAAAATCTAATGCATATGTAAATTTTCTTTTTACTTCATAACTTACTCGTTCTTGATTATCTGGCCCACCATATTCTCTTACTCGTAGTATTGAACTTGGTATACCATAACAATTTAAAATCCCTTTTAAACATCTGACACTACCTTTTGCCTTGATAAAGAATGGAATGTTATTTAATAATCGTTTCCATATTTCTTCTGTAACTTCTTCTTGTGGTGTTTCATACTTTGTAGAACCATCAGGATTTTTACCCTCAAGATATTCAGGTAATATCAATAAGTCATTACCATTTGTAAGTTCCAATCCAAGTGATTTTGCAAACTCTGATGCAATGTCTTTACTTATACCCTCTGAAACATTAGGTGAAAGATTATTAACATCTGTAAAGTGTTTTGTATATGTCCATATCTCGTCAAATTGTTGACCAGTCATATCCATAAATTCTATAAATGCATTGTTCATCGTATCATCTTTAACATGCATTGGTAAATTGTTAGAAAGTCTATCATTATTAATAGTATCATAAGTTGATGCAGACAATATTATATTGTCAAACCAATTAGTTACTTCAGAACCACTTGAATGATAAAGTACATATGGTTTAGAACTATTTTGTTTAGGCCAACTATTTTCATGATATTGTCCAGCAGATGAACTTACATAAGATGAACTTTGAAAATACATATAATGTTCAAATGGGTCAAAGGAATTAATTACTCTTGCTCTTTTATCTTCGTTTGATTGTATGTCACTTAGTGAACCTGTTAGACTTACTAATGATGAACTTGTTTCACTATATGTTTCTATATACTCAACTTTTTTCTTAAAATTTCTTAATCTTCTTTCTGCACTTGAGTAGTTTATGAAATTACCAAATCCAATATCGTCAGGTTCTAAATTTAAATTTACTGATGTTCTATTAAACTCTGTGTTAACTTGTACATCTAATAAACTACCACTTATTAATTTTCTTTCAATATCTTTATTAAGTTGGTTGTCACTTCCTAATAATGTGTTATGTGTTTCAAATCTTGTTGACCTAAAATTAATTGGGTTTTCAATTGAATTTAAATTAGGTAATTGTAAAAATAAACCATCTGGGTCTTCATCAATAAATGGTACTAATCTAACTACTTCAACATGAGATGGTAATCTTTTTTCTACAAAATATACTTTATCTAATTCTTCTTTATTACCCGCCAATGGTTGTTTTAATTTAAATACTCTTTTTGAATCTTGAGTTTCAAAGAAGTTTTTATTTTCATTTGTGATTAAATAATAATCATCATCACAAACCATATAGGTTTTAAATCTTTCTATATTATTTTTCTCATATAAAACATTCCACCCATACCAATCAGTATCTCTACCACTTGGGCCGTCATGTCCATTTGCATCTGCAGCCTCTTGATATGATATACTTACTCTTACTTTATTATAATCAAGAACCTCTGTAATTTTTGCAACATAGTCAAAATGAAGTGTTACATCTTCAAACCTTGTAACCCAACTTTCAACAATCTCAGTTGTGAAGTCTTGTGTTCCTTCAGGTACTGGTGTGTTTTGAATAAAGTGTTCTAATGCTGGTAACTCTGCATGTAATATTACCTCTTCGTTAATGTTTGGTATAACAACTTCGTTCTGATATATGTTATTGTTACTTGCACCATACAAAGGTATTTCTTCACCAGCATCTATTAATCCACCTTGTGGTACACCACTACCTGGTGTTATTGGGTCTGTACCTTCTTCACCTAAATTTGTATTACCTGTTGTCGCAAAATCAATATATGCAAATCTACCAGACCCACCTTCCATTCTAAATCTATTTCTGTCTTCAAGAAATCTTTCTTGCCAATGTTTAGTCTCAGTAGTCTTCCACTTACCAAGAGTTGCGGCCACTATGTTGTTTGCAAAGATTGTATGGTCTTTATCTAATACTAAGTTCCATACTTTAAAAGGTGGTTTTTGATAATATATTTTACCAATCTCTCTTGACATAAACCAACCATCTTTTGTTCTGATTGGGTGGTGGTCGGTAACGATAAGGTTTTTATATTTAACCATCAAGTCACCAAAACCTCTGTCACTCTTTATTACTTTCTTAACTCTTGCAACACCTTTATCTGTTCTGACTTTCATACCAATCTTCATCATCTTGATTGGAACTTGTCTACCATTACTTAATGTTACTTTTGTATTAGGATGAAAACAAACTCCATCATAATCAAACTGACCACCATAATCCTCATCTTCTTCATCATTAACAGGAGGGTCTTGTGGTGGGTCTGGTTCAGGTGGTAAGTCTTCATAAACTGGTGGAGGCGGTGGTGGTGATACATCTGCTGGTACTTCTACTGGTACTTGTACCTCTGTTAATACTGATTCAAGATATTCTTCTGTAATTGTTTTTTGGAATATTCTTGGTAATCTAATTTCTCCACCGACCATATTTTGTGTAAAACCTCTATCATTATCTTGTAGGTTTGCAACTAATACACTTGGGTCATTCTCATCAAATTTGATAGAACCATTTGCACCACTACCTGCAGTAAGAAATGGTTCAAACTTTACAATAGAATTCATCTCTCTAAAGTTTTTATGATATGTTTGGTTTTTAAAATCTTGTGTTTTTACTACAATTTCAGTTCTATCTCCACTAATCTTATCAAGTGAATATTTTAAATCTCGTATAAATAATTCTATTGGTGGATTGTCTGTCAAAGATTGTGCAGATGCATTTGGTGGTGGAGCAGTGTAATATCTTATTTCACCATTTATATTTCTTGTTATAACTTGACCTGCATATAGTTCACCATTACCATTTACCATTACTTTGTGGTCTCTACCTGCTAACTTTCTTAGGAATCTATATTGTACAATATAGTCACCATCCGATAATCCATTATCTCTTAGATGTTGACCAACATTTAAATCCAAAAAACCCTCAGTATTTACATCAGGATTAAATTTATCTCTGAGCACAAGTTCATCATTTTGGAAAACTTCTAAGACAATATAGTCTCCACTATCTCTTCCAAAACTACTATATACCCTTTCAGGTTTATAATATTGTTCTCTCTCTTGATTATTAAATCCGTATTCTGCCATTGTTTACCTTACTCTTCTAAATCAAAATTATCTTTGAATGGAATTCTTGGTTGATAACCTGATGGTGCTTCAGGAGTACCAAATGTATTATCTGTTCCACCATTTGGTTCTTCATCAGGTTCTGGAAGATTTGGTGGTGGATTAAACGATATTTCCCCATCAGGTCTTGGTTGTTTTTTCTTTCCATCTGTTGATAAATAAAAGTTATTAAAATTGTCAATGATAAATTCAGAAAACTCTCTTTCTTTATCTATTTCTGATAACATATCATCATTAAAATATTGTTGTTGATTGATAACACGAACATGTTGATAAACTTCTTCAACTGCATTACCAAGATTGTCTGGGTCTTCATAAGATAATATTACACCATTACCATCTCTCAATGGTTTTGTTGCATCCCAAGACCCACTTATTGTCATAAGTTCTCTGTTGATTTCTATTTCACGATTTAAGGCTATTCGTTCCTCGTTAATAATTCTATCATATAATTCGGAATTTATTACTGCCTCATCTTTTGTATATGGCATTGTTATCTCTCAATGTTTCTTACAACCTTAAATGACCATGCTGGGTCATTATAGTAATTTATCAATTCATCTACGGTTCCACTACCACTAACTACTTTAAGGTGTATATCATAGTGTCTTTCTGATTGGAAACTATCCATTCTTAAATTAAAATAATTACCAGTTCCATCACAACTAACAATTGAACCTGTTCCAAATGGTACTATTGTTTCTTCAGTTACAGAATCTTTAATTGAATAGAAAGTTGAACCACTTGGTAATGTTCGTACGGTAAGACCTTCGGGTGTTGTACCAAATACTCTATCATTGTATCTTGGTCTACCAACTAATCTAAATCTTGATATTGATTTTTCTAAATATTCATCTCGTATACCTTTAAAATAAATTACGGTATCATCTAATGCACTACCTGTAAGTTGTGCTAAACTTCCTGTCGTCCACTTTGAATCATCCCAAACTACTTCTAATGATGGTGGATAAATTGTATGTGTTTCTCTTGAAAAGAATTGTAATGTACCAAGTCTTGAAGTTCCACCTTCCTCTGAATTAGTATCACCACTATATGCATAAGTTGTTCCATATGAACCTGTAGATTCTCTCTTAACTATAAATCCATTGTTTGGATAAATAGAACTTGAAAAAATATGATTTCTAACCAAATCAGTTACATCAAATCTAACATCTCTTTTATCAAAAGTTAAATTATAAGATTGACTTATATTATATTGTGAATAAGAATCTTGTGAACCACTAAACCAAGAACCACCATCTGTCAAGAGTGAACCTGTCACCCATGGTAGTTTTTGGTCTTGGTCTCTGTATTGATATGATGCACCATTTGTAGTTATAGGACTATCAAACTTTTTACCAGTTCCTGATTTCCAACTACCACTAACCATATAGATAACAAGTTTTTGTTCTGCCTCTATATCTTTAGAACCTGCATCATATAAATTTAAATAAAATTTTGCATCTGTAGGTATCTTACCATCTTGAATTGACTTGGATACATAAGAGTAGTCTGCACTTAATAATATACGAGATATATTTATCGTACCACCATCTGAACTTACTTCTTTTACAACTTCTATAATTTCGTCATGACCAGAATTCAATGATGATGTTGTACCACCTGAATAAATTGTTGTGTCTCTGTTTATGTATTCAAAATAATGCATTAAAAGTCTCCTACTACTCTACCCTCAATATCTGTATTGGGTAGTTTGACCTCAAAACAACTTGGGTCTAATGATGGATAAAGAACACCATCTCGTAGTGCAGATTGTATATCGTATATGTTTCCACTATATCCTTCCGCAACTACATGTTTGTTTTCAATTACAATTATATCTTTATTTGGATTGTTATCTTCAGGTGGAACTAAACTTGCCACACCATCCACCAATGAAATTTGATATGCAATATCACTCAAGACAATCGGTTGACCTATTTGCCATTTTTGTATATCAAAGTATTCTTTTACTTTTTGGATTGTCTTAAATAATACATCATTTTTGTTATAATTTCTTTTAGTAATAATACTAAATTTTACACCAATGTTTATAATATATGCATTTTTAATATTGATTGCATCTGTTACCATTCTGTATTGTGAAAGATAAGTTCTTAAATTTTCTTTTACTGCTCTATTGATTGGTGTTAGTTTTCTATCTACATTATATCCAAGACAATACATGTTTAGTGCTAATGGATTATCTGCAGTACTTACATTTTCATTTTCTACAACTTCACCTGTTACACTATCTACATATGTTTCTGTTTTCTTTTCTAATTGTTCATCTTGTACTACAAATGCCTTTGCAATATTACCATACTTTTGTGGTAATGAATAAACACGAGTAATATAATCCTTTTGTGTTACTGCACGACCTTGAGCGTTATGATTGGCTGCTGCATTAAGACGAATTTGTTGTAATGATTCTTCACCACTACCACCACTAGCAGGATTTGGATTAGTAAAAGATAAACTCTGTTCTGACTCTCCTACTTTCGTACTATTAAGTCCTTCTGAGTTTATAGTAAATACTACATCATTTTGATTCTGTATTGTATTTGACCTTACATTATGTTCAACTGCTCCACCATAATTATAAGTTACGGTAAGTGTTGTATTACTTGGTGCTAATCCAAATGTCTTTGTTTTCAGAAAGTTACTTGGGTCAAATGTAGCATCTATTTTAGACACACCAGTTGCCAAAGATGAACCTACATTATCTGGATTTGGAATTATTTCTTCGTCAGGATTATCACTAACACCTGAACCAAATAGTATTTCTGTCTTTAAATCTTCACCTCTAACATGTGTTGCAAATCTTCTTGATGTTTTAATAAGTTTTAATAAATAAGGTGTATCATTGAAATATTGTGCAAGTGCTGGGTCATTGTCTGTATTATTTTCTTCATCTTCAAATACGGTGTCTTGTGCCAAGAATGGAACATGATACCATTTATTACCATTACTATCTGTTACAGAAATAACTTCAGTAACATTAGGTTCTGATAAAACTATTTTATCAAACTTAACAGCATTTGAAAATGTGAATGTTTCTGATTTTCTTGTTCCACTTTTTGAACCTATAGTTTTTGTTAATTTAAATTTTTCTGGTATAGTACCTGATGATGGTTGAATTATTTCAACTCTCATCGGGTCTAACGAACTTGATACTTTAAAATTAATTGAATCTTGTAAAGTAAATGTAGTACCATTGTTTGAACTTAAGATAGCATTCTCACTTACTATACCTGCGTATTTTAAATCAGGTGCATAACTATCACCATTTGTTCTAGCTGGTACGGTTTGTGATACTTCTATTTTTGCACTTGCAGGTGAAGAAGTTTTAGGTGTATATCCCATTGATTGTGCAATCTCATAGATATTCTTTTTTTCTTCTGCCTGTAATATTAATGTTTCTCTAAACTGATTATCTATATAAAAATTAAGTACATCACCGACATATGCTGCCATTTCAATAAACATCATACCAGGGTCTGCCTCATTAAAATCATTATATGTGTTTGGAAAATATGATTTTGCAAACTCTATGATATTTTGTCTAATGGAAGAAAAGTCTCTACCGAGATAATTTACTTCTTTTGAAATTGTTTTTTTATTTGTCCCATAGTCTGGCATTTTAACTTCCCTTATTTATCGGTTGTTCTTGTGTAAACTCTTCCGATGCAAACTGACCAAAATTAAATGTAATGGTCTGTAAAGATTCCTTATCAGTTTGTATTGTATATTCTAACTGAACTAATACAGCATTTTGATTTCTTTCGTCACTCCTAACAATTATATCATTAACAATAACATATGGTAACCATCTTTCTATTGCATCAGTAATTGCAACTTCAATCCTATCTTCTAAGTCTGGAGTATATTGTTCAAAAATTAATCTTGTTAAATCACTACCAAACTCTGGTTGAAATACTCGTTCACCTTTTGTGGTTAATAATAAGTTTCTAAGATTTGATTTAGTTTGTTGTAAAAGAGTTTTACTTTGTTCAAAAGTAGAGAACGAAGTTAAGTCTAATGGAAATGTCAAACCTACAAACTTATCAGGATTTTTATCTGTTTCTCTTACACTCATTTATTATTTTTTTCCTTTGAACTTATCATGTTTCATCAAATCACTATAGTCACGAGTTAATGCATTTACTAATGATTCAGGTACTTGTTCAGAATTGACTCCTGCTTCTTTCATAGTCATTGCAGCATTTATATTTCTTTGAGCTTCTTTATCACCACCTGCCATCATAGAATCACCATAACCTAATAACTCTGAAGCTCTACTTGAATCAAATACACCACCACCTAATGTTGGATACTCTTCGGTATCACCTTTGGATAGACCTACCGTTTCATTTAATATATCATTCAATGAATCATTTGATGTGTAGGTAACCTTTTTTTGTTTCTTAACAACAGGTTTTGGTTTTTGTTGTATTGTTTCTTTTGCGAGAGACTTAAGAGATTTTTGTCTGTTCTCCTTAATAAATATCTCGTTAACTTGTTTTTTTACTTCTTTACGAACTATTAATTCTATTACTTTTATTAGTTCTTGTTTTTTCATTTTCTTACTCCTTTATGTAACCGTATAGACACCACTAAATGTGGCACCACTCGCTGTATTAGTAAATATCACCGAGTCTAAATGTTCTTTAAAATAATCTCCAATATTTGATAAAAATCCATCCAATGTATCATCTTCCCATGTTGATGTAGGTGGTACTCCACCTGCAGTCACAAATGTACCATTAGTCAATGCAGTCCAATATAAAACTAATCCTGCACCAACACCACTAAGTAATACTGATGTAGATTGTGATAATAGTCCTGCCTTCATTGGTGTTAATATTAAATCTTTTTGACCAAGAGTCATATTGTATGCACCACCACCCTCTGTTATAGCAGTGTGATATTCATCCACAATAAACTCTGCACATTCATCAGTAGTGTTGAAGAACTGACCATTGTTCATTCTATTTCTATAATTATTTTGTAATGTATCAAACGCCATTATTTATCAATTCTATGTTTCTCACTCAATGCCTTTTCTACATCTTTTAATGCAGATGTTACAGCTGGCCAACTTGGTGCTGCACTTACAGGTCCTGGTGTTGGGCCTGTTGGTGTTGGTATACCAGTAACATTACCAATTGCAGTTACTAATGCATCTAATTTATCATATAGTGTTTGACCTAATACTTGTGGTTCTTCTGCAGTCTCACTACCAATTTTTACTTCTGTTGATTCCATAACAACAAGTGGTGATTCAACATAAACATCATTGACCGAACCTATTGATATTTTATCTCCTGAAAATATTCCAATTGAATTTCCTTCAGTTTTTTTTGTAGTAAAAATTAATCTATCGCTACGAATCTGAACTTGTGCCTTATCATAATCTTTTACATCTTGTATTCTTTTAGATTCAATTGGTAAATCAAAATCTTGTTTTTCATTATAAGTTAAGTGAATTGAATTTAAATCACTTTTAATATTTTCTAATGTTAAATTATTATTATTAGTGTATCCTGTTAATCCACTTGTGATTTTTATATTAGTTGAACCTATTTGTTCATCATGTTGATTACTACCCAAACGAATAGAGTTTCCAAATCTTCCTTGTATTATTGTATCACCTTCAAAAAGTTTTAAAGGTCGTACTGGACTAAGTGCTTCGTAATAATATCCTGGTTTATACTTTCCTACATTTGGTGAATTAGTATATGTTTTATCGTCACTTGAAATGTTAGTACCAATTTTATCTAATGTTGAAATATTTGGTTGTGCATTATTAGTTACAGAAAAATTATTAAAAATATTACCAAAATAAAATCTATCACCTTCATCTTCAAACCCAAAAAATATTTCACCTATTATTGGTACTCGTGTCATATTATTGTTTAATGGTCTGAATAATCTACATTTATCTATTTCAAGATTTTGTTCGGAATAAACATATCTACCTAAAATAGAACCATAGTAAGAATAATCAGGATTCCCATTAATATCTGGTGGTAAATCTTTTTCGGTCAAACAAACATTAAGAACTTCTACTGGTTCTAATTCATTAAATCTATTTCTATCTGCCATTAATTTCATAGCAGTTTGTAATGAATCTACATTAATAATTCCTTTTTTATCAGACGATAAACCTACTGGTTGTGATGTGACATTTTTTTTAGTATAACCCATTAATCACCTTTGATTGAAGATATAATATTATCCTGATGGTCTTGTAAATCTTGAACATCTCCTTCTATGGCATCCATTAATTGTTTCTTTTCTGCATCTGTTAGTCCAAATTCACTACCACTATCATCACTTATTCTACCCTCTGCGGCCATAATTCTTTGTACAACCGTAGCAAGTTTAACTAATTGTTCATCATTTTTTACATTGATTTCTAAATATTCTTTTAACATAGGAATGATTTGCACAGCCGTATCACCATCTTTAATAAATCCAACTACTTCTTTCATAAGTACTTCTAATTGTTGTTTATTAGTTTTGGAATTGTCATAGATGTCTTTGAACACATCAGATAAGGTCTTACCTTCAAATATTTCGTAATCGTTTGCCATAATTTTGCCTGTTCGTTATCATTAATAAATATTAAAACTTCAAAAAATCGTTGTATATAAATATATATGAGACCATAAAAGTCCAATATATATAATAGTTATTTATGTCGGTGGAAATCCGACTATAACGGAGAAACATAAATGAAGGAAATCATAACAATAGTTAAGGGATATATCAATGACCTAGCGGATTTGATGTTATCTTTGGTAGCCATAGGTGCGATTTCTGAAGTAATATTTGGAAGTGGTATCTTCGGTGTAAATGTTATCGGTAACCTAACATCAATCATAAACACATTCGGCGAATCCGGTTTCGCTGGGTTAGTCGCGTTGTTGGTGTTGGTGGGTTTATTCCGTAAATAGTACTAATTCGGATAGAAGTAAATAAAAAAGGGTGGGATTTTTCTCACCCTTTTTTGTTACATTAAAATACTTATAGTTAATCAACCGCATATGTGTTGATTATTAACGCGTTAGTACAGGAGTATGTTATGAAAACAATACTAACTGGTATACTTTCTCTTTTAATTTTTTTTGGTTCAGTACCAACAGCTCAAGCTTCTGATATGAATCTTGCAGGTATGGAAGAAGTCAAGAAAAAGAAGAAGAAGAAAGGTAAGAAACTTAGTGAAAAAGGTAAGAAGAAGAAAAAAGGTTTCTTCTCAAAAGTCTTTGGTAGTAAGTAATCTTCAAGAAATAAAAAAGGGAAGTGTAAAAACTTCCCTTTTTTTTATAGGTTATTCCAACTACCAGTATATCGTGTCTCCACAGAACCAGTAGCGAGATAGTTCTTTTGTAAGTTTACATGATGTTTCTTCATCACATTAACAACACGAGTAATATGTTGTGTGTTAGAACCTGTCATCTCACGAATTAAAATATAAAGAGCCTTCTTATTAAAGTTCTCAATATTCTCACGAGTTTCAAACAAATATATCACTGCATTTGCCACATCAATATCTTGTTTTCTCTTAAATACGGTTGTTAAGTTATTTGTCCAATACTCAACAAACAAATCAAGATACTCTTTCTTTGCACTCTTCATATCAAGGATATCTGTTTCACGAACAGGGTCTCGTTTGTAATCAGTAACTTCTTCACCATCATGCATCTTCATCTTCTTGTAGTTATTGTTGTTATGTAGAATTAAGTAATTCTTTGCAACAATACTAAAGTAAGAGAATGCCTTACCTTTACCCTCAGTAAACTTATGCATATTCATATACAAGAAACTCACTACCTCATGTTTAACATCTTCAGATGGAACATCAAAGTAATAA
This sequence comes from Gammaproteobacteria bacterium, assembly GCA_002698665.1. Taxonomy (GTDB): domain Bacteria; phylum Pseudomonadota; class Gammaproteobacteria. Next base: position 14,197 of record NZZP01000021.1, read on the forward strand.
AACTTAAATGTATGAATGATGTTCTCTGCCAGTTTTTCAAATGGTGTACGAATATGTTCATTATAGATTCTCTGTCTCATGTGTGGACGAGTTTCTTTATTATGTCTGATTACTGCCTGTTCAGTTGAATCTGTAAAATAATATCTTGTTGAACCTTTTTTTGCTTTTCTTGGCATTATATATCCTTTTCTGTTATTGTGTTTAACTCTTCAATTGTTTGTTTGATACCTTCAAATACTACACCGATTTCATCGTCTGCTTCAAATTTACCTTCTGAATCTAATTGGTCAAGTGTAGTCTTAGTTTGTACCACTCTATCTGCATATTCTTCAACCCAACTTTCTAACCTCTCTACTTTTCTTGTAAGGTTAAATGTTGTGTATCCAAATGTAACTGCGAGACATCCAAATATTATCTCTAAGACCATTTCTCTATACTCCCTATTGTTGATTGATTAATTCTGTTCATACCCATTTCAAATGTTTCACTATCTATTTCGGAACCTAAATATTTACGATTTAACTTTTTACATGCAAGTGCAGTAGTTCCAATTCCCATAAAAGGGTCATATACAATATCACCCTCTTCTGTATAATTACCTATACATCTTTCTGCAACTTCTTGAGGCATATTATATGAATAACCTTTGTAAGAATGATGTGGATGAAACCAAGTATCGTATTTAAATAATTTTGTGTTTTTAGATTTAAAACTCTTTCGTGCATAAGACATAACAAAAGCATAATTGTATCTAAACATATTTATCTCTCTTGACTTTTCCCATATCTTTTGATTTAATAAATCGTATCCTAAATTTTTCATAATGTCTGTACAATACTGATGTTTTGGTATTGTCTTTCTTTTAAATCTTCTATCACTTATTACAATTGTTACAATATTTTTTCTTGGATTAAATTTACTATAAACTTCTTCCATCCAACCAAAGTATTTTTTATCATCTTTAAGTGGTTCTAATCCCATCTCTGAATATTCAGGTGGGGAAAAGAATACATAATCATATTCTAATTCCCTACCTAAAGTTATCAGACAATCTTCGTTATAGATGTTACTTATCTCCGAATAACTCATCAAATAAATCCTTTGCAGATGCACTTGGTTGTGTCTCTACTTTTTCTTTTACTTGTTTACCTACTGCCTGTTTGATATTGGTAACTGATTTGTTTACCTTTTCAGTAGTTTTCTTTTCTGAGTATTTCCATTCGGTGTACTCTGCTCTTGTTGCCATGTGGTCTGCCCAATGTATAAGATAAGGAAGACTTGATTGGAAACTATGTTCAGGTTTAAATGTTTTTAAATACTGAACATTTGCATCATCATACATACCATCACTAACCTTGATTGCCAACCATTCTAATTGTGATACTTTAACATCAAAGTGTTGTAACAACCATAATGCTCTATCTGTAACTCCCATGAACTGCATCTCAGGATTCTGAGTAAACCATTCATTAAGTTTCTTTCGTCTCCAATCATCTTCTTGAACGAGATAGTATTCATGTTCTAAATCACCGACCTTACCTAAGTCGTGATGTAATGCACAAAATACTAATTCTTCTTCGGTAAAATCAATAACTGCTCCGATTGATTCATACACTTTCATTAACTTTTTTGCCGTATCTACAATATGTAATACGTGTTCTACATAACCACCAGCAAAACAATAATGATAATTTGGTTTACCACTCGCGGGTGCTACTATAATTCTATCTTCAAAAAACTTGTACATCTTTAAAAGATTTTCTTTTCGTTCACCCTCAAATGTATTTTCAACTATATCAACTAACTTTTGGTAGTTATCTAATAGTTGTTGTTCAGTTAAATTTTTCATAACCTATTTAATTTCTCCTTTGGTAATTCCATCCTATGCTGATAACTTCCTATTGTTTGTACAATACGATACTTACCTTCATCTGTAATTTCTTCAACTACATATGCTGGGTCACCTTGTTCAATAATACCACTCATTCTTGGTAATACAAAATCACCAACTTTTATTTCCTTGTTTGACATTTTTAGCCTTTCCTGAATACTAATATGGGTTCAAATTTAAAATAATTTCCGTTAACTTCAACAGAATTTTTTCCTTGTTTTGGATTTAATCCAATCATTTTGGTCATTAACATTTTTAGTTTACCTTCATATGTACAACCTAAATCTTCTAATATATCAATACTATCTTGTTCCAATGGAATAAATTTATCACTACCAACTTTGATATCGGCGATGTTCCAACAAATATATCGGTCATCTTTTAACATCTTATACGCCGTAGTTAAGGTAGGTTTAAGAAAGTTATCACGCCAATCTTCGTACGCCGAAAATTTCTTAAACGATTGGTTCTCGTCTTGAGAGTATTGTTCACGATTAAAGTAAGGTGGTGAAGTAAAGACGAAATCGACTTGACCTTCGTGTTTACGAAATTCGGAATTGTTATATATCTCTTCACTACCATTCGTAAATACGCTATACGTGTTCTTTTTTCTATCTCCCCAAAATGGATTATCTTGGATACAATGAGTATTATAGAACTCAGCTACATTCTCATATCTTCCAACATTATCAGGATTGGGGTCAGTACCTATATAGTGTAATGTTCTATTAGTACACATGGCTCCTAATATTCTTCCACCCCATCCACTTGATGGATCATATACTGTAATATCTTCATCCTTTATATGTTCTGTAAAGTATTCATATAAAAATCTTGCAGTTAATGCTGGAAAGTTAACCGCCGGCTGTCCCAAACCCAATCTAAAGATTTGTAATGCCGTTGGAAAGATTCTTTGATTACGATTGTATTGTCTACAATGATAATGATAATATCTCGTTTGACCATTCTTTAATGTAATGGTATCATCTAACTCTACACTATCTAATGTTCTAATATTATCTTTAGTTAATATATTTCTCTTTAATAAATCTTTAACTTCTGTGCCAGTAAAACTTAACCAAGTTCCATTTTCACTTACTTGTTGTTTATTTTTTTGTTGAATAATA
>NZZP01000022.1 GCA_002698665.1 Gammaproteobacteria bacterium
CATTTTCTTGAGTTGGTTTAGATGTTCGCGCAGGAGTTCTATTTGTAACACCGACCCTAGACATTTATATTACACTGAGAAAAATATAATTATTTAAAATTTTTTAAAAACCGCCTACCTATCATAAACCACGCCGCACTTAGAAAAAATATTTCACCTTCAGTATCCATATATACTATATTACGGTAAAATAATATCATCTCCATCTCTATACTGGTCAAAACTATCATACGCATCTATATACGTTTGTATTGTATCACACTTTGATTCTGCCATATTTTTCAAATCACACGATGCTACCATTTCATATACAAGACTTCCATCAATTATTTCTTCTTCGACAAGTATATCTTTCAAGTGTTCAAGTTTCACGCGGTACGTATTAAGAAGTTCTTTCACTTCCGTATAACACACTTCAACTATATCGTGTATTTCTATATCAATATGACTCGCCGTCCGTGGTGAAATGTAATTTGGATCAATATTCATCTTACCTATAGTTTCACTCATACCATACGTCGTTACCATGTTACGAGCAATTTTAAACGTCTGTTCAAAATCGTTAGATGCACCCGTTGTAACGTGTTCCCGTCCATATACAATCTCTTCGGCTGCGTGACCACCAAGTGCAACTTTGATCTGAGAAAGTAAATAATCTTTCGTATACATACCGATATCGTCCGTCGCTGGTTGAAAATACGTTACACCACCCGTATCACCACGTGGTAAAATACTCACTTTACGAACCTCGTCATACTCTTTCATAAGAACACCGATAATGGCGTGCCCCGCCTCGTGATACGCAACACGTGCTTTACGTGCATCCGATACAGTACGACTCCCCTTTGCACCTACAACCACTCTTTGATATACATCCTCTACAATATCAGGTGTTATAATACCTTCATTACCATCACGAACCGAACGAATAGCACACTCATTCATGAGATTTGCCAAATCCGCACCCGTAAATCCCATGGTTTGTTTTGCTATATTTTTCAATTCTACATCTTTACGTAAAGTTTTATCTTTGCAATGAACCTTAAGAATTTCCTCTCGACCATGTACATCTGGTAAAGAAACTTGTATCTTACGATCAAAACGACCCGGTCTAAGTAAAGCCTCGTCAAGAATATCTATTCGGTTTGTCGCCGCTATAACAACAATCCCCGTTTCGTTTTCGAAACCGTCCATCTCGACTAATAACTGATTGATCGTTTGTTCGCGCTCGTCGTTAGCTGCAAACCCATTATTAGACCGTTTTTTACCAATTGCATCTATTTCATCTATAAAAACTATACACGGTTGGTTTTGTTTAGCCATTTCAAATACGTCTCTTACACGTTTCGCACCTACACCAACGAACATCTCAACAAAGGACGATCCCGAACATTGTATAAACGGTACAGATGATTCACCTGCAATTGCTCTCGCCAAAAGCGTTTTGCCCGTTCCCGGAGAACCTGTTAAAAGTGCGCCTTTAGGAATTTTAGCTCCCGTACCAAAATACTTTTCAGGTTCGCGAAGGAAATCAACAATCTCTCCAAGTTCATCTTTAGCATTGTCTATACCCTGGACATCTGCAAACCTAGTTAAGATTTCATTTTCAACCTCAATATCAGTTTTACTCATACTAAATGGATTAGCACTACCTGATGATCCAAATACTAAACGAAAAAGAGCAAAAAACCCTACAGTAATAAAGATAAAAGAAACAAGCTCAGACAAGTTATTATTTGGCAACCTTAATATATCATATTCGACTTCACTTTCCGTCATAGTTTTCCAAAAATCGTCTGAAGGAACATAATACGAACTACCAATAGTTCCGTTTCTTTCTTCAAAATAAACAACGTCTGTATTAGGATCTATTTCTGCTTTTATGATATCATTCTTCTTAACATCTCTTAAAAAACTACTATATGGTACATGTTTAGGTTGTTCTTTTTTTTCTATCTTGATAGGCGGAGAACTAAATAATTTAGATGTTGTTATTATATTAGGCACCATTATACTTAAATATAAGAATAAAAATACGAAAAAACCCCGGTTTTGTCTCCATGTTCTATAACATTTAAAACGTATATTTTTAATTTTTTCGCTTATTATCTTACGTTTCTTTATTAGTCGTCTCCTAAATTTCTTAAAGAACCGTTTACGGTTCATATTAATATTATTAATATTACAAACCTTTATCCTATTTTAAATACGTGTATATCTTGCAAAAACTGTCTTTTCACCCGAATAATATAATTTATACGATTCAATTATACTAGAAACTTTATATTTATCTGGCATACAAGCGGGTATTCGTGTTAAACCACTTTTAAAATCAGTAATTGGATAATACGAAGTTTTACTTTCTCGGAGTTCGAATTTTGATGGTTTGTTTTTATACAACCAAAGTATATGTTTCGAACACGCGTGTATTTTACCAAACCGCTTTTTATACTCGAGTGCAAGTGACATACCTATTTCACCCGCAAATTTATAATTTTCGTAACTCGAAGATATCCACAGTGTCATTGGGTGATTTTTATGACATGGTCTGTATCCTCTTCTTTTATTATTTAACGTATAAGGTGCGTTTTTTTCTACATATTCAATTTCATTAGAATAAAACCAAGATGTATACATCATTTGGCATATTTCGAGCAATATTTTAATTACATGTTGATCACAATACATGTAAGCAAGTTTTTCAGGGTCCATTGATAAAAAGAAAATATTCATTTTGTAAAATTATATTTTTATTAAAAAAAAGTCTAACTTAAGTTTTAATCATCGCCCCCGTCTGATATATATTCATCTTCTACCACGTCTTCTTCATCTTGCTCTACATCCATTCCTTCATCTTCTTCTGGTTCGTCATCCTTCCGTACTTCGTCATCTTCATCATCGTTTTGTATCTCTTCTACATTTTCCTTTTCCTTTTCATTTTTCTTCTTCGATGCTTTCTTTCTATTCTTAGAACTTACCGAAGGTGTATCAAAATACTCATCCAATTTCTTCCCCTTAATTTGGATAAGCTTTTGTCTCTTTTTGTATTTTTCTTCTGTAGTATTTATAAACTCCTTGGAATATCCATGTGCCTTTAAAGCAGATAATATGTTCTTGATAGGAGGTACTTTAGCCTTCGAATAATAATTTTCATTCAAAGTAGGCATTTGAGTTAAAAGCTTAACACGGACTTTGCCATTCTTTAAAACATTAAGCTTAACAGAAACATTGTCCAAATACTCGATATGATTTTCAATAGGTGTTTTATTATGAACATACGGTGGTATTTCTTCAACATTTGGTTTTTTAAAAGGAACGCCATAATAGTTATAATTTTTTTCTAAGTTTCTTAAATAATCTTCGTGATTTTGGACGTAAAAAGTTTTCGATTCAGGTGTTTTAACACCCTTAGAATATAAGATTTCATAGAGAAAAGAACCAGGTTTGAGTGACATTTTTGATTTTTAATTTAATTTATACTTCGATTTTATTACAACTTAGGTCTAATTCACACTCTAAAATATGGTGCGCTTGAAAATTCTGAAGCGATTCAAACGGGCCCCAAAGCTCGATAACTTTGCGTTGTTTATCATACCACATATACGATAAATCAAGGTAACGTGTTAGCCAATAAAACTTTTTTCCATTTTTACCAATAAACTTGAAAATATCCTCTTCATTGTACATGGAAACGTCAAACTGACTATAGTGCGCACTCGGTGGTTTATATGGAGCCATTATTTTTGTATATTTTTTTATTGCTCACTGAGCAACTTAGGTTATTTACAACCTTTTTATTAACATTACCAAGAATTTCCTGTCTGATCCTTATATACTTTTGTGTATATATCCCTTTTTTGATCTTCTTATCGTTCTTAGTAACACGGATCTTAAATGGATCTTTCATACATTACTTTTTTATTTTATATTTAAATATTAAACTCCGCGTATATACTAATAATATAAATATGATCATCAAAACATTATTTATAGTATTAGGATTAGGATTTATAATCAGTAACAAAAACGAATGCACATCAGACGATTTTAGATGTCGAGAAAATATACCATCTATGCTACGTATCCGCCCCAAAAATGAAGAAAATTAAAAATTTAATTTTTTTCTACTCTGAGCTCTTTCTGTCTCTTTATTGGCTCTAAACTTCGCACGTACGAGATTTTTCATAATTTTATAATTTTCTTTTTGTGTATTTTTTTGATTATTAGAATTTTTAATTTTATTCGTTCTATTTGTAGTACTCTTATTATAATTTTTCACGTTTTCTAATTTTTTCGCCCACGTTACGGCTTTTTTCGGCTTTTTCGACTTTTTAGGCGTTACAAGTTTAACATGTTCCCCTGGTTTCAATTTCATTTTAGAAGGGGATTTTTCTACACCTTTTTTACTTTTTCGAAAAGGAAAAGTCATATATAATATACCCTAATATTTTTTACTTACCACACATCGTACAATATCTTTCTTTAGGATCATACACGTAAGTATATAAAATTATAACAAGAAAAACAGATGATAAGAGGACGTATGTATTATTCATTTATATACATTAACATTAAAATTCATCCTCCAAACTAACTTCAGAACCCGAATCATCGTCGGCGTCACTTGGTAATACATACTCAGTATCAGAGAGATCTACAGGTGTATAAAAACCATTCTCAAGTTTTTCGTATAAACCAGTTGTTTCGAGTAATGTTGTATCATAAAACCCTGATACCGAATCCTTAGACACAATTTCACATTCTCCATCATCATCATCAAATTTCCACAATTCGTAACCGTAATATTCCAATAGAGATACTTTATACTCAGTACCAAGATCTTCTACGATCTTAGCTATACGTATATGACCATCGTCATATTCAATATCGACGATCTGTCTTTCCATTTATTTCAAAATAGGTTATTTATTAAAAAGATTTACGCACAAAAATAATGTTTATACATTTTAATATATCGTATGACTACTATTCAAAGTGTTCTTAGAAATAGAATAATAGATAATAAAGATGCAGTCATGTTCGATATAGACGATACTCTCATTTTTACGAATGGAAAATCTAATACACCAATAATCGAATTATTACGGTATTCAAAAAAATTAGGGTATAAAATAATTATTATAACGGCTAGACCCCAAAATACACCCACATTAACATTCACAAAATGGCAGTTATCTGCTTACAATATACCATACGATGCTCTTATTATAGCACCGGCCCACGAAAAGGGTAATGTAAAAGTTAAAACGGGTCTAAACTATATATTATCGGTTGGTGATCAACCAACGGATCTTACACACACAAAATATGCAATAAAAATTGAAATTTAAGATTTCCACCTATTATTACAGGCGTGACACGTAATAAATACTGTCATAGGTTCATCCGCACTACGTGTTTGCATTTCATAATATGTTGTCTTATACGATTTACATTTACCACACCTAAATAGACCCTTATAATCCGGTTGGTTCATAATATTAGCGGCATATTGCTTCTTCATATCTTCGCGTGCCCTTCTTTCAACTACTTTATCCCATGGACCACCCGGCCAAAGACCCTGTGGAGACAAATTTATAACCACAGACGTTTTAATATCACCTTTCAATATACGATCCTTTAAAGTAGGTGAATTTTTCAAATTATACATCATGCTCAAAAACTTATGCTTGTACCTTTGAACATGATTTATATTATTAGATGCAGGAGTATCACCTCTTTCAACCGTACGTAAATATGCCCAATTCCACGTATGTTTTTCTAAATTATGAACTATGGGGTGTTCTTCTGGTAACCCAAAAATATCAGCGTACTTAGACTTTGTATATTCTCTTGATAACATCTTATTTACCTTATTTTATAATTTAATATCTACTTAGGTGTTCCATCTTAGGTTTTTTACAATCGGAAAACGATTCAGGCGAACACTTATTAAATGGGTCGGATGTAGTAGTACCCATTTTTTTAACGCGCGTGTCTTTCCACGCTGTATCTAACACAATGTTTTGATATAATTCTGTTTTGTCGAGTATAATATATACGATTATCAATGCTATAAGCAGTTTAATCATGCTGTCCATTTATTAAAAGCAACTTTTTTTTATTGGTCAAAAATAGATGACGCACGCTGTCTTAATAAATGAAAAAAGAAACGATATACACGAGATTAACATAGATATAGCACCAGATAAAAACGAAATATACAAACTTCTAAGAGGTAAAGCAAGCTTTCTAGGTCAATGGCCTGATGAACAAGTTGTCATAGTTAAATGTGATCCCGATGATTCGCCTTTTGAATTAAACTTAAACAGGAATAGGTTACCTAGACCTTTCACAAACATGCTCGTTTTTGGTCGAATACTACTCATACGCATGGACGATGACGCAGAACCACAAAATTTTACATTAAAAGAATATCATAGAATGACACAATTAACACGACCAAGAACACGGTCTTCATCAAGTTTAATTAGCCGACCCCTTAGTCGGAATATGAGCTACTCCTCGCAAGACAGCTTGTGAATATTTCATACACAATTGAAAATGTGCTTGTGCCCAATCCATCGGACTTTTCATTTTAACACCCATGGGATTTTCATTTACAGCCTTCATAATATTTGCACTACCTTTTAATGGATCTGTAGCGAGTACCATAACTTCATCGATTTTTTGTAACCAAAGAACGTGCTCTTCATTTTTAGGATCAAACTCTTTTACAAAAGACATTTATATTATATACTTATACATTCTTTAACCTTGTATCCAAACACGATTTATAATAATTATCATCTATTTCACCGTCTATTTTCTGACCAGTTAGTGATATTCGTAACAAATCATCATTATAATCAAAATGATGACAATAAAAATAAGAAACACCCGATCTAGTTGACATTTCATCAAGCTGACTCTTCACCAATTGTTCTGTGAAAATATATTCCCTTATATTTTGATATGTTCTTTTTTTAGCAGTTTTATCGGGGTTTATACGAGAAACTGGGTTTTCTAAATTCATATCTGGCCATACACCATAATTCGAACGGTATTTACTCATATAATTTATACATTCTTTACTAATTTTTTTATTGCTAAAACAAATGATACGTGGTTTTCCTTCTGGATCGGTTATTGTTGTATACCCACCTCTTAAAATACCTATAAAATAAAACTTCATATTACATTATACCAATATATCTTTATGCTTCGTCAATTGATCTACTTGGTTCTATAGTCAAATTAAGTGATTTATCCAACTGTTTTATAGACAAATCCATATTGTGTTTAGTCATTGCTATACCTGCATCTAAACCACCCGTGCTTGTTATTTCATGTATCCATTGCCTCATTAATCCATCTCTATTTGTCATTATTCTATTTGCAAGCTCGGGTTTACCTGCATCATACAAAGCTTCTATAAAAGGATCACCTGCACTTGGTTTATTCTCGTTTGCAAAATCAACTAACCAATTAAATTCCTGTTTCATGAGTGATGGATCCGTCTCATAAACTTGAGATACTGTGTATTGTAAAGATCTAAATGTAAAATATTTTACTAACATCGTATTAACATCATCAAAAGTCTGATCAGAATACGCATAGTTAGGTTGCGATTCCGATTTAGAAATTATTCCTTTTCTTTTACTCACCCGATTAATGGATAAACTACCTGTAAAGCTATTTAAGCTACGATAAACCATTGTATAAATATACATAAGAAAAAAAACCTTAAGTATTTTAACTGAACCAATGAACTTCCCAAAAACACCCGGTCAGTGTAAATATATGCGAGTATTACAATCACATAAACCTATCATAATAGCCACTGGTCCCGCAGGTACAGGCAAAACCATGCTTGCGTGCCAACTCGCGACTGAAAATTTAATGAATAGAAACATTAATCGATTAGTATTAACACGTCCAATAGTAGGCGCAGATGAGGATATGGGATACCTACCAGGTGAAATGGAAAGAAAAATGGAACCATGGACAAGACCAATGATAGACGTTTTTGAAAATTATTTAACACGTGGGCAACTCGAACATCATGTACACATCGAACCACTAGGTTTTATGCGTGGAAGAACGTTTGATAACGCATATATAATTGCAGACGAAATGCAAAACAGTACGCCTAACCAAATGAAAATGCTATTAACAAGGATTGGTAAAAATACAAAATTAGTAATAACAGGTGATTTAAAACAAAGTGATCTAGGAGAACAAAGTGGTCTCATAGACCTTGTAAATAGAATAGATGGGTTAAACCTAAGCTATATCGAACATATCACCATGGATAACAATGATATCTTACGACATCCTGCTGTTGCAGAAATTCTCAAGATTTATTAGTTACATTCTTTTTTAATTTTTTTATCCTATTCTGAACTTCTTTTACCTTATTTTCATATTCGATAAATTCATCCTTGTAAATATCCGTCCAGTCCTTCATCTGTTTTAATACTTTTCTATTATGAGAATACCAGACTATTACCTCTTTACTAATCTTATCACAAGATGTGTACTCATCCATAACGGATTTTGAACAATCTCGGCCCATTTGACAATATTTTAGAATATCTTCGAGTTCAGCCATATTATCTGTATTAGATGTGCTAAGCCCATCAACATGTTCTAATTCTTTATCGAGCATTACATTATCATGATATTATTTTTTCACTTTTATATAACTTTTCTGCAGCTTCTACCCTATATTCCAAACTCGTAGAAGGCCATTGAATCATAAAATCACTCTCTTTCCATTGACCATTATTACCCAAAATATCACTATAACTTTCTCGATCTTTCAATAATGGTAATTCTTTATAATCGTAAGAATTAAAAATACGCTGGGATATAATTTTACAAACTCTACCCCATAACGTACCTCCCGGGCTAACACCTTGTTCTGTTAAATGCGTACCCACACACAGGTCCTGAATAAGCTGATTTTCAAACATGTACCAGTTTCTATACAATGGCATACCGGCTATAATAGTATCAAGAAAAGCCTTTCCTACTGGTGAATTTTTTACAAACATGTTCCCACAATTAATACCGTTACAATCCGCCGGTACCATAACATGTGTATCTCTATCTGCGTTTTGTTTTACAATATCTTCTAATTTAACGTCCATATTAGTAATCATAGAATCACAATCCGTATTGAAAATCCATTCACAATTAGGGTACTTTTCGAAGGCATCTTTCATGGCATATACTTTAGCCCACCCCATTGGGTAATGTGTTTCTGGTATAGGTGGTAATTTCGCCATAAAAGGCATTTTAGCTATATTTATAGCAGCATCGCCCGAATGATATAATGTATACCCATGTTTTTCACAATACACTTTCTTATTTTTATCCACTGTCCATTCTGCTAAGGGTTTATATAACTCATCATTAACTGTAACTACGACAAACATTTATACACTTAATAATGACTTATTCTTTAATAACTGTTAATTTTTGAATTAAATCGTGTCTATTTTCATCACATATATAAGATTCACCCATTTCATTTTTGTGCATAATATCATACGTTGCACCAAATTTCCTAGCCCAACTTGATAATTTTAACCGTTTACTATACACTAAATTACATTCTTTAGAATCTCTATAACCAACTACATATTCGAATACTACTTTACAAACATCTTCAACATCCACGTAATCAAAATATCTATCTTTATTTATATAAACGTGGCCTTCATTTTTACATATAGCACTAAATCGAGTCGGGTGTTCTCTATGTCCATAACACCCCCATATACGTAAATTATACACGTTTTCCAACTGTAAAATACGTTTATCTATTATCCATTTCGATAATCCATAAGGATCTGAAGGTGGATTACCCCTTTTTGCGGCACCACTCGAAAAATAAATAATTTTACCTTTAAAAACATTTGCGATGTTTTCGAACATCATAATATTTTCATACAACACGTCACACGTATCTTCTACTAATCTATGACCACCGACCGCTGCACAATGTACAATAACATCGAAATGATAATTACTAAAGTATCTTTCACACGATTTTTTATTTAATAAGTTTATTTCCTCACGAGTAATAGGAATCCAATTATAACGTTGTAATAAATTAAAACCTATAAACCCG
>NZZP01000023.1 GCA_002698665.1 Gammaproteobacteria bacterium
ATCATATCCTAAATCAATACTTATATATTTTCTTACGTCATCTCCATCTACTATCACTGAATTTTTTTTTTTTTTTGACAAAGCTGATGAAATATAAGACTTTCCGGCTCCTGACATTCCAAAAAACCAAATTCCTCTAACTATTTTTCTTTTCATCAAAAATCTCTTTTTTCAATTAGAGATATGGTATTAGCTCTAGAATTCTGTCGAGGAAATAGGATATTAACAAGGTATGCAAAACTATTATTTTTAAATATTTTATTTTTATTTTTTTTAATCTCTCTATGTAAAAAACTGTCTAAATTTTTTTTTGGAAATTTTGTTAAAATTGATTCAGTATTTCTTTTAAGTTGTAAAATTTTAGATAATTTTTTATTTTCAGTAAAAACTAAAAGTTTGTTATAATTACTTGATGAAATCTTTTCATAAAAATATCCTTTTTTTGAAAAAATAACTAAAATATTATTTCCTAAACTATTTACAATTTCTTCAATTTTTAAAATTGACTCTTTTTTTTTTGTATCTTTGTTTTTTAAATATTGTTTAAGCCATGTGAGTGTATTTTTTGAGTTTTTAGAAATAGCTGTTTCTTCACTAAGCATTAGAAAATCAACCTTTTTTTTAATATAATATTCTATGTTTATAACATCTCCTTTAGATGGCTGCTTATTTAAAATTAAAGAGTTAAGATTTTCTGTTGCTAAAATAACTGGTTTACCTTTTTTTTTGCATTCATCAATAATGTTGTCTGTATAGTCAAATAATTTAGTTATTCCAACCTCAGCAGACAAATCTCCTCTATCGATCATTATTGCATCACTGTTTTCAATTATTTCTTTCCTATTTTTATATCCCAAATAATTCTCAATTTTTGAAACTAATATATAATTTGGATATTTATTTTTTATTTTTTTTAAAATTTTAGAATTTTGTACAAAACTCAAACCAATTAAATCAACTTGAAATTTTTTAATTTTTTTTAAAAATTTGAAATACAACTTTTCTTGACCCTTGTTATCATAAACCGACATCGGTATGTTAAGTCCTTTTTTTTTGGTTAAAATAAAATCCTGCGTTGAAATACCTGTCAAAATATTTTTATCTATCCCTAAATTTTTAAACTGGAAGGATCCATCTGATATATAAAAGAATTTGTTTTTTTTAATTTTGGGTAATGGATTAGAAATATATATTAAATTTTTGTTTTTAAATTTTTTATTATTTGAAAATTGTACTTTCTGACCTTTTTTGATCTGAAGATTTATCTCATTTGAGGTTCTTGGCTTTATTCCTGGTAAATCGACTAAAATAAGCCTATTCGAATTTATTTTTTTTATTAATTTTATATTTTTTTCATGCCAAGAAATATCATTATGTGATAAATTAAGTCTTATCACATCTGAATTATTAATAAAAAATTCTGTTTTTGAGCCCTCAGATTCTGGTCCAATTGTAGATATTACTTTAGTCATTTTTTTTATTTAATAATAATTTTTGCATACTCTTATCAGCATGATGGTAAAACTCATTAGAAAATAAATATTTTCTAAATTCTGTACCAGATATATCCGTATACGCTTTATGTCTACATATACCTTTTATAACGTATTTTTTACATGTTTCGCAAAAACAACCACCCTTAGCTGTTACTTGTTTTATTTTAAATTTTTTTGAATATTTAAGACTTTTATTTATGGCTTGAAATGGTGAATACATATTTTCAGCACCAGCATGATCTCTTCCAATATAAAAAAAATTAAAGCCTAATTTCTCCCTAATCGACAAATGATGAAGAGCTTCGCGAGGACCACCATAATAAAAATTACTATAAATGGGTATAAATTTAATTTTTTTGTATTTTTTTTCAATAAATTTTAAAGACTTAGAAATAAATATGTCCTTAAAGTCATTTTTTTTTTTTAGTCCAAAAATTGGATTAAGTATTAAAAAATCAAATTTTGATAATAAATATTTAAAGACTGCCTCATGTCCAAAATGTGGTACATTTCTTATTTGCATTGAACAAACATTTTTATAAATTTTATTTAAAGATTTAATTTTTTTTTTTGAATTTAATATATTATTTAAGTAATATTGAAATTTTCTTTTGTATTCTTTTTTTAAAGTTACGTTTGTAGCAAAAATATTTCCATATCTAAAAAATTTTTTATTTCCTATATACTCTAAATTATTTGTATGAAATATATTTTTGGAAAACTCTAATTGATTGATTTTAAAAAATTTTGATTTTGAATAATTAAAATATTTTATATTAATTGGTAAACATTGTGGCATACCAAAAAAGGGATTTTTGTAAAAAGTTTTAAGCTTCTTATCATTGATAAAATCCTTTTGGTGTTTAAACAAATTTGACTTTAGGTTTGCATAACTGATAAGATATTCTTCTTTATCAATCATTCTGATAAAAATTTTTTATTTCATTAGAAATTTTCTTAATTTCTCGAATAGATAAATATTGATTTATAGGAAGTGTTAATATTTTTTTACTTATTTCTCTTGCAACTTTAAACTCATTTTTTTTGGGTGATTTGAATTTTCGTTTGTATGCTTTTTGATCAAATATAAGATGGGGATAATGTATTGCTGTATTTATACCTTTTTTTTGAAGATAACTCTTTAACCTATCACGGCCTTCTGCCAAAATTACGAATGTATGATATGTATTAAATTCTGTTATTTTTTCATAAGGCAGAATAATATTTTTTAAATTTTTTAGATTTTCAATATATAAATTTGCATTAATACGCCTTTTTTTTATTACGTTTTTAAGTTTCTTAATTCTTAAGTTAAGAACAGCTGCTTGTATATTATCCATTCTAGATACATGTCCGAATGTTGAAATTTTATTTCTATCAACTATTCCGTGATTTCTTAATGACTTTACTTTATTAGCTATAGTTTTATCATCGGTTACAAGATAACCGCCATCACCAATTGCGTTTAAATTTTTAAGAGGATGTGCGGAAAAACAACCTATTTTGCCGAAACTACCTACAAATTTATTTTTATATTTTGTTCCAATTGCCTGAGCTGCATCTTCTATAATTGGAATTTTATATTTTTTGGAGATATTCATTATTTCATCCATTTCACAAGCTCTTCCCGACAAATGAACAGGCATTATCGCTTTTGTTTTTTTTGTAATTTTCTTAATTATCTGTTTTGGGTCAATATTTTGATCTCTATAAACATCACAAAATACTGGTATTGCTCCCAAATGAACAATTGAGGCAGTAGAGGCCACAAAGGAATTAGGTGGTGTAATTACCTCGTCACCTTTTCTAACTCCCAACAAATGTAAACCTAGAGTTAAAGCATCAGTACCACTATTTAATGCAACGCAATACTTAATTTTTAAAAAATTTCTTATATTTTTCTCAAAAATTTCTACCTCATCTCCTGAAACAAATTCAGATTTTAAGAAAAGTTTATTTAAGGCCTTGAAAATTTCTTTTTTTTCTTCTCTAGATTGTTTAATTAAATTTATATAAGGAATTTTATTTAGCATTTTTGTTTAATTTTTAAAAATTATATTATAATTTTTTTATAACTTCTCTCATCCAGGGACCCATATCTTTATAATGAGCCGTGGTTATAATATTTTCATCAACTACAGCAGGTAAATCTGTATAAATTGCTCCAGCATTTATCAAGTCGTCTTTCATACTATAGTATCCTGCGATTTTTCTTTTTTTAACAACTTTTGCTGATATCAACAATTGTGCACCACTGCAAATACAAGCAATTATTTTTTTTTGTTTGTTAAAATCAGATATAAATTCAATAATCCTTTCTTCTTGTCTTACTTTTTCCATAGCTTTAACTCCCCCGGGGAGAACTAAAACCTTATAATCAGTAACTTTTATATCGTCTATTGACTTTACGGGTTGATCTTTATTTGGGGGCAAAGTTGTTCCCAAAAAACCTTTGACAGGTTTTCCTTCTAACATGCAAACATCAACCTCAAAATCAGCTTCCAACAATCTATAATAAGGATAAATAAATTCATGATCTTGCGCTAGATTTCCTGATATTATGATTGCCTTGTTCATTTGTATTTATAACATATTTTCTTTAATTTCATCAGATGATAAAAAAGGATACATGTCTTCATAAGTAGTAGCTACAGATTTACCATCTGGCAATCTTTTATTAATTGCTTTAGGCATTTGTTCTTGATTATGATCTATAATTAGCTCACATATTGTTGGGTAATTTCCTTTTAATATTTCTCTTATATTTTTATCTAAATCTTTATTACTACTTATTTTAAAGTATTTTATGTTGTGAGAGTCAGCAATTTTTTTATAATTTGGAAAAGAAAGTCCTGTTTTAGAGTTTGAGCCCATTATTCTACTATTAAAACCCAATTGTTGTGTTTGTTTAATTGTTAAATAGCCACCATTATTATAAATAAAAGTTTTTATTGGTAATTTGTTATGCATAATTGTTGCAAATTCTTGAATATTCATCTGGAGTCCTCCTTCGCCTGTGATACATACCACTTTTTTTTTATTTGATGCATAACAAGCTCCTACGGCTGCTGGCAAACCCCAACCCATGGGGGCATGGCCAGAGTTTGTAAATAATTTTTGACCCTTTTTAATTTTAAAAGCTTGATGAGTACCAACAAATGATAAGCCCATATCTGTCACAACAACATCATTTTTTTTTAATATATCCGATAATGTATCTATAAAAACGTAAGAGTTAATTGTTTTTTTTTGTTTTTTAAATTTTTCAAGTATTATTGGGTATTTCTTTCTTATATTAACACAATATTTTTGCCATTCATTTCTCTTAAAAGATAATTTTTTTGAATTAGGAAGAAAATTTAAAATTTTTTTTAAAAAATATTTTGCGTCACAACAAATTTTTTCATCTATATTTACATTTGTGTTTTTAATTTCAATTTTATCTATATCAATCATAACCTTTTTTGCTTTTCTTGCAAAATCTTTGGAATTGTAACCAGTAACCATAAAAGGAAGTCTCGTACCTATAGCAATGTATAAATCACAGTTTTGAATTATAAAATTTGTTCCTCTTTCAGCAAATGCTCCTGGTCTTCCAATATAATATGGGTGATTAGACTCAATCAAGTCAGATGCATTCCATGTAAGTGCAAAAGGAATTTTAGATTTATTAATTAACTTCCTTAAAAAATTTTGACCTTCTGAAATTTTAACACCTTGACCTAAATGTAGGATTGGTCTTTGAGATCTGGATATGAGATTTGCAACTTTTTTTATTTTACTATCTATATTTGAGTAATTTTTTTTTCTTTTTTTTTCTTTAAATCCAACAAGCAATTTAGGATCAATTTTTGCATTCTGAATATTTGCTGGTATATCGATCCATACTGGTCCTGGTCTCCCATCTGCTGATAAATGATATGCCTTTTCTAGATGGTATTTTATTTGATTAGGATCTTTAACAATTACTGCGTATTTGGTGCTAGATTTAACCATACTAACAATATCAAATTCTTGTACTCCAACCTGTCTTAATCCAGAGTTACCTATAGTTTGATTTAAATAAACTTGACCAGAAATAAAAATTGTTGGAACAGAATCAATCCAACAACAAGCTACTCCAGTTGTACAGTTTGTCCCTCCAGGGCCAGTGGTAATAATCGCTGCTCCTGGTTTATTATTTATTCTTGAATAACTTTCAGCAGCAAATGATACTGCTTGTTCATGATGACATGAAACATAATTAACTTTCTTTGATTTATGCAGTGCATCACATAAGAAAATTGAACCTCCACCACTAACAGTAAATACAGTTTTAATTTTTTTTTCTTCCAAAAACTTTATTACATAATCTGCTAGTCTCATAACTTTAATAAAATTGTTTAATTTTTTATAAATTATACACCTAAAGATTTTGCAGAAGAGAAATAATAATCACCACTAAATTTTATCTTCTTAAATAATTGCTTCCATTCTCTTTTTAAAAGAATACTTGTACCAATTAGTGTCCACTTATAAAATTTGTTTCTTTCTTCATCATTTTCTCCAGATGCTAAAACAATATAACTTTTTTTTGAAACCCGTTCAATTTCTTTCAATGATTTAATAACATCACCAAGATTTTGCATGTATAATGAATTAAAAGCAATTACAAAATCAAGAGATTTATCTTTAAATGGCAACTTTGTATAATCTGTTAAAATTAATTTACTTTTACATTTTACAGCATGTTTTAATGCATAAGAGTGATTTTCAATCCCATAAGACTTAATTCCAGGTAACAGAATATTTAAATCTTTCAATAAAAAGCCTTTTTTACAACCTAAATCTAGAACTTTTGATTTTTTATTTAATTTATATTTTTTTATTATTTTTGGTAGAAGTTTTAACCACCTTCCATCATACTTAAAACCTCCATAGCCATTAAGTCTACTACCATCATAATATTCTTTACCCAATTCCCATGCATACATTTTATTTATAACAGTTCTTTCTGTTGCAACTTTAGCTCTAACTTTAATTGGTTTTTTGAAATATCCAATATCAAAATGTTTTCCCATTTTCACTCCTTATTTAATTTAAGAATTATACGTCCTGCTTTTCCAGTTCGAAATAGATCAATAGCATCATTAATTTGTGACAAATCAAATTCATGTGTTATAAAATTTTTTAAATCAAGCTTTTTATTCAATTCCATTCTTATATATCTTGGAATATCTAGGTCGGGTATACAATCACCACCCGAGGACACTGACAAACTCTTCTCGAAAGCAAGAGGTAATGTATAAATTTTTATTTTGTCTGTAGGAACACCAACAAATATTATCTTTCTATCGTCTGGTGATATTTCATATGCTTTTTCCATTAATGATGAAATGCCTGTAGTTTCAAAAGTTATATCAGGACCTTTATTATTTAAGATATCTTTTAAATTATCCTCATTAATTGATGTGAAAGTATGCGTAACTCCAAATTTTTTTGCAAGATCAAGTTTTTCCTGATGAATATCAATTCCTATGATTGGATATGCAGAAACAAGAGATGATGCATAAGCTATACTTAAACCCATTCCTCCTAAACCAAATATAAGAACAGATTGTCCTATCTGTACCTTGGCATCATTATTTACCGCGCCAAATCCTGAGGTTATTGCACAACCATAAAGAGCAGCAGTCTTTAAATCTGCTTCTTTCGGTATGACTGTAAGTCTATTTTCTGAAATTATAGCTTTTTCATTAAAAGTAGTAACCCATCCAGCATTTACAATTTTGTCGTTCCATAAATATTTAGGCGTATTACTCTGAATCCCTTTGCTTTTTCTCCAATGCAGCACTACATGATCTCCAGGTTTGACGGTTGTTACTCCCTCGCCTATTTTCTCAACAATTCCTGATCCCTCATGTCCTAACAAATGTGGTAGAAACTTATCAGGACCTTTTAGAGCATCTATTTCATTAATCTGGGCACCACATATGCCGCTATAGAACAATTTTACTTGAACTTGTCCAAACTCTAAATTTTTTGGAAGTTCAATATCAGCAAGAATAAGAGGTTTTTTGCTTTCAATTAAAATTGCTGACTTCATTTAGTTAATTATCATAAAATTTTTTTACACAATTCATTATATAGTTCATCTGTTTAAGTGACAGATGTTGATCACAAGGAAAAGTAATAATTTTTTTTGTATGACCATCTGTTACAGGGAAATCTCCAGTTTTATGTTTTAAAAATTTTACTGCATTTTGTAAATACATTGGTTTTGGATAATGGATTTTAGCTTCAATTCCTTTTTTTAAACAATATTTTAGTAATTCATCCCTTCTTTCTGCAAATATAATATACAAATGATACACTAATTTAAAATTATTTGGTCGAGGTGGAATTGTGATTTCTGGAATTGATGATAAAATTTTATCATAATACTTTGCATTGCTTATTCTTTTGTTTGCTATTTGATGAGCTTTAGGTAAAAGCCAATTTCCAACAACAGATTGGAATGTATCTAACCTTGAATTGTAACCACAAATATCAACGGTATCTCTATCTATTAAACCATGATTTCTTAACAACTTTAATTTATTATAATATTTTAAATTATTTGTTGTAATTATTCCTCCATCTGACCAGACATTAATGTTTTTTAATGGGTGTAATGAAAAAGCTCCAAAACTTCCCCATGTGCCAGCATTTTTTTTATTTATATTTGCCAGAATAGACTGACAGGCATCCTCAACAATTGGTATACTGTGTTTTTTTGAAATTTTCATCAATTTAGGCATATTTGTCATGTAGCCGGTAAAATGCACAGGAACTATTGCTTTAGTCTTTTTAGTAATTTTTTTTTCAATTAAATCAACATTCATGCAAAAGGTATCATCACAATCTACAAAAATTGGTTTTGCGCCGATTTCTGTTATTGCTCCCACAGTTGCAACAAAAGTATTTGCTGCAGTTATTACCTCATCTCCATTTCCTATATTTAAAGCCTTAAGTGATAATTTAATTGCATCAGTTCCAGAATTAACACCAATTGCATATTTGGTCCCAATTAATTTAGCAAAATTTTTTTCAAATTTTTGAAGTTCTTTACCCAAAGTAAAATCTTCTGAAGCAACAAACTTCTTTAAATTTCTCCAAAGATCATTACAATTTGAGAATTGTTGTCTTAAATAAGAATATCTAACTTTCATAAAATAAATTTTTTTTTTTATTTATAAATTTTGATTTTGTAACATTTAAAAGCGTTAAAGATTTATTAATTTTAAAGTTTTGAGACAAAATTTTTAATGTACTAGTCTTTACTATTTCACCACATGAAATTACTTTTTGTTTTCTATTATCTACCATATCACCGTCAAGGATTGCCGTAGAGGATACATGGTCTCTTTTGGCTAACTTACTCAATTTATTTGTTTTTTCTATATTTAATAGAATATTGTTGAATCTGTATTTATTTATTTTTCCTAAATTTGGCTTTTTGAAAATTACTGTTTCAGAATTGATGTTTTGTGAGAATTTTTGACCCTCATATGCCTTTTTCCTTCTTCCATAGCTGTCTTTCAATCTAACTAGGTCTTTTTTAATAAATGGTGCCTCAACTTCTAGAGCGTACAGACCTTGTCTAGATACAGCCTTCAAAGAGTGAAATAAACCAGGTCTAATTACAAATCTCCTTAAAGGTCTAAATCTTTTTTTATTTGACTTATATATGCCTACCTGCACTTCTGCAACTCCTTCTAATATTATAAAACTAGTTTTTTTTTTTGGATGGCAATGCAAAGAAGTTGTATGATTAAAATTTATTTTTACAAAAGTTATAGCTATTTTATTTAAATCACTATAAATGACATATTCAGAACCCCAAGGTTTATTTATAATTTTACTTTTGTAAAATTTATTTTCTACATTCATAAATTAAATTAATTTAATTGTATTCATTGTCTTTATATTAAAATATTTCTGATCATCAAAAGAATTCGGTAGCAAACCATTTTCAAACGCAATTTTCAAATCGTTTACTGCATCTTGAATTGTATATTTTGTCTCAAAACCAAGAATTTGTTTTATTTTTTCATTACTTACATGGTAAGAACGATTGTCATCAGATTTTGATCTTTTAATTGTTACATCATTACCGATTATTTTCCTTACATCCTCTGCTAGCTCATTTACAGTTTGATTTCTATAACCAACATTAAAAATTTCACCATTCACCATCTTCGAAGGTGCATCTAAAACTTTAAAATAAGAATTTACCATATCATCAATATGAACATTGGGTCTCAATTGATCTCCTCCAAATACTCTAATCTCTCTATTGTGATATGCATGATTTGTTAAAATATTAACTACTAAATCAAGCCTCTGTCTCTTTGCATATCCACATACAGTAGATGGTCTTA
Organism: Gammaproteobacteria bacterium; assembly: GCA_002698665.1. Classification (GTDB taxonomy): domain Bacteria; phylum Pseudomonadota; class Gammaproteobacteria. The sequence continues at coordinate 9,899 of NZZP01000023.1, forward strand.
TTGTAGTAACAATAAAATCATCAGACTTATAATTATTTAGTATTTTTTCACAGTCTCCTTTAAATTTAGAGTAATCTGTTAATGGTTCCAAAGACATATCTTCA
>NZZP01000024.1 GCA_002698665.1 Gammaproteobacteria bacterium
ATCTATGAAGAACTCGATAAACTTTTGTGGGCTGTAAGGTGGGGCGCGGATACAGTAATGGATTTATCGACTGGAAAAAATTTGTATGAGACAAGAGAGCATATTATCAGAAACTCTCCTGTGCCTATAGGAACCGTACCGATATATGAAGCACTTGAAAAAGTTAATGGTAAAGCAGAAGAATTAACCTATGATTTATTTAGAGAAGTCTTAATTCAACAAGCTCAACAAGGAGTTGATTATTTTACTATTCATGCAGGTGTGAGATTACAATATATACCAAAAACTATGGATAGGCTTACTGGTATTGTTTCGAGAGGAGGTTCCATTATTGCTAAATGGTGCTTGACGCATCATAAAGAAAATTTTTTATATACTAATTTTGATGACATTTGCAAAATTATGAAAAAATATGATGTATCTTTTTCTTTAGGAGATGGATTAAGACCTGGTAGTATTGCAGATGCAAATGATGATGCACAATTCTCAGAACTTAAAACTCTTGGTGAATTGACAAAAAAAGCTTGGTCGCATGATGTTCAGGTTATGATTGAAGGACCCGGACATATACCATTACACCTCATTGAAGAAAATGTAACGCTAGAAGATGAGCTTTGCCAAGAAGCTCCTTTTTATACATTAGGACCATTAGTAACTGATATCGCTCCTGGTTACGATCATATAACATCAGCAATCGGCGCTTCAAATATAGGTTCATTTGGAACATCACTATTATGTTATGTAACACCTAAAGAGCATCTTGGTTTACCGAATAAGGATGATGTCAAGGATGGTCTAATTGCATATAAGATTGCGGCGCATGCTGCAGATCTAGCGAATAAGCATCCCTCTGCTAAGTATCGTGATGATGCCTTATCTAAAGCAAGATTTGAATTTAGGTGGGAGGATCAATTTAACTTAGGACTTGACCCTTACAAAGCAAAAGAATTTCATGACGAAACTTTACCTCAAGAAAGCGCAAAAGTAGCACATTTCTGTTCTATGTGTGGCCCACATTTTTGTTCTATGAAAATTACTCAAGACATACGGGACTATGCGACTAAAAAAGGGATTGATAGCATTAAAGTAGCTGTGGATTTTGGGTTGGAAGAAAAGTCTAAAGAATTCATAGACTCTGGAAAAGAAATTTATATTAAAAAGTAATTATTTTTTCTTATTTTTTCCAAATACAGCATCTAATGAGTTACTTATATCTTCAATAATGTCATCAGAGTTTTCAATACCAATGGACAATCTAACAAGATCTTCTGGCACTCCTGCCATTTTTAATTCTGTAGGTGATAACTGTCTATGTGTTGTAGATGCAGGATGACATGCTAGAGATTTAGCATCACCTATATTTACTAGTCTTACAATTAAGTTCAGATTATCTATAAACTTAGCGCCATTATTTTTACCACCCTTAATACCAAAACTGAGAATACTTGAAGCTTTTCCACCCATGAGTTTCTTAACAAGTGGGTAATCTGGGCTACTCGCAATTCCTGGATAGTTAACCCATGATACATTAGGGTGTTTCATTAAGAAATTTGCCACTTTAACTGCATTTTCACAGTGTCTATCCATTCTTACCGCAAGACTCTCTATCCCCTGAAGAATCAGAAAGCTATTAAATGGGGAAATAGCAGCCCCCATGTTTCTTAAGGGTACGACTCTTGCTGCACCAATAAAAGCAGCGTCACCTAGTGCTTCGGTATATACTACACCATGATATGAAGGATCCGGAGTATTGAGTCTAGCAAATTTTTTCTTATGTTTAGCCCATGGAAATTTTCCCGAATCTATAATTATTCCACCGATAGATGTTCCATGCCCACCCATATATTTAGTCAGTGAGTGTACGACTATATCGGCTCCATGTTCAATAGGTCTAAACAAATATGGAGAGGGTACTGTATTATCAACTATTAATGGAATACTATGTTTATGTGCAAGCTTAGCCATTTTAGGAATATCTACAACGTTTGCAGCAGGGTTGCCGATTGATTCACAAAAGATTGCTTTAGTATTTTTATCAATTAATTTTTCCATTCCATCAATATCACTATGATCACCAAATTTAACATCTACACCAAAGCGGGGTAATTGATGCGCGAACAAAGTATATGTTCCACCATATAGAGTCCCTGTGCTTACGATATTATCACCGGCTTCAGATATAGTCATAATGGCATAAGTTGTTGCAGCAGATCCTGATGCTAACGCTAAGCCACCTATACCACCCTCCATTGCTGCAACTCGTTTCTCGAGAACATCAGAGGTTGGGTTCATAATTCTAGTATATATATTTCCTGCTTCTTTAAGATCAAATAAATCTGCTCCATGTTGTGTATCTCTGAACGAGTAAGAGGAAGTTTGATATATAGGTACTGCCACAGCATTAGTGGTTGGTTCTGGCGAATATCCTCCATGTATAGCTATTGTCTCGAATTTCATTTATTGCCCCCTAATTGATACATCAACCATCATAAGAAAAAAAACATGATATTGCTAGTATAATTTTATAGTATATTCAGATTTAATTGATTATTTGGATTATTATTAAACTGGACACCTACCCCTAATAATCTAATTGGCTTTTGAATACTTGAATTATTCTTTTTTAAAAGTTTTTCAAATATTTCGTAATGTACTTCTACACATGACATTTGTGATGTCGTAGTTTTGAAGTCATTATATTTAATTTTTATAAAACATGATTTAATTGATCTATTTAAGTATTGTGGTTTATTAAGTCTACTGATTAGCTCTAAGTATAAAATATTTAATTTCTCGATACATTCTTCAATATCTGATATGTCACTTTCATACGTATCTTCCACGCTCAAACTCTTACTAATTTTATTAACTTCAACAATTCTATCATCTATGCCCCTACATAGATTATGTAGAGTAGTTCCATATTTTCCAAGCATATTAATTAAATCAATTTCCTTAGTATTCTGTATATCTTTGCAAGTTTTAATAGAGTTTTTATTCAAGATTAATAAAGTCTTTTCACCAACACCAGGAATTTTTTTAAGTGGTATATTAAGAACAAATTTATCTATTTCTGAATCTGGGACTGCAAATTGTCCGTTTGGCTTATTCCAATCACTAGCTACTTTTGATAAGAACTTATTACAGGATATACCTGCTGATGCAGTAATTTTAAAATCATCTAAAATTTTTTTCCTAATTTGCCTAGCCATCTCTTCAGGATCACCATTACAATATTTTGAATTAGTAACATCAAGGTATGCTTCATCTAAAGAAACTGGTTCAATAATTTTGGTATAACATTTATATATTTGATAGATTTCATTGGATACAGTTTTATATTTTTCCATATTTACTGGCAAAAAAATTAGATTAGGACAAAGTTTCTTTGCCATGATGGATGGCATCGCAGATTTAATTCCACTTTTTCTTGCTATGTAATTACAGGTTGTAATCACACCACGGCTTTGAGAACTCCCAGCTACCGCTACTGGTTTAAATTTTAAATGTGGCTTATCACGGAGTTCTACCGATGCATAAAAACAATCCATATCAACATGTATAATCTTTCTTCTATTATACTTATTATTTATAAAACTATCATTCATCAAATGTTTTTGACTTTATAGTTAATGCATGAATTTCACCAGAACTAATAAAGTCATTTAATAGCGCATATATCATTTTATGTCTTTCTATAGTGGATTTATTTAAAAATTCATTGCTTGTAATTTCAACAACAAATTTTGATTCATCTCCATTTACTAATATTTTGGATTTTTTAAAATTATTTTCTAAAATATTCTTAATTTTTTCTTTCACTTCATTTCTCCCATAGTTCTGGATTTGCCCAATTCTCACTATTAAGCCAATCTGGCACATTTTTATAGTTATTTATATTATAAATATATAAAAAAAAATATACATTTTCTTGATTAACTTGATCATATAATTTAAAACCTAACGACATTAATACCTTATGTACATAATTATCTAAATATTCTGAGAAATTAAGCTTATTAATCAAAATTATATTTTTATTCAATCTAAGTATTAGTTGACCAAGCTTTTTATCTATATCAGATATTTTTTTTAATGACTCATCTACGCTTATTACTAATAGACTATTTTTTTTAAAATCTTCTGTTTTATCAATATTGCTTATAGTTTTATATACTATATTTAAATTATTAAAAACTTCAGTAATATATTTGTCTTTATTATCTTCATAAAGTAGAAGATTTTTATATGAATGCATATTTAGAGCATTTGTTATATTTTGACTAAGTTTATTTTTTATATCCATTATATATATTATAGTTTAGTAACTTAGTTTTGATACAATAATTTGGTTTAGGTAATCTCATGTTAGAATGTGCAGCTTCCTTTAGTACAACTCTCTGGCCGCATTTATTGGTAGCTATTGATATAAGATCATCGATATTTTTCTCAAAAAATGCTATTTTTTTTAAAGTTTCGTCATGCTTTGAACCCAATGAGCTTGTTTTTGTTTTTTGAAACATGAAATCAAAATATGCATAATCAAAACTTTCTTGGGTATTAGCCAAAAAATCATATGAATTTCCATGAAAAAATCTTATCTTTTTTGAATTGTCAGTTTTTACAGCATGGTTTAGCAATATAGATACTACTGGGCTATTTTCAATCATAGTTACATTATAGCCCATATTGCTTAATATAAATCCATCCCTACCAAACCCTGCTGTACAATCAATAATTTTTTTATATGAAAAAGGAAATAGCTTTTTAAAAATATCATTATTATTTCTACAACGCTCATTTGTCAACTTAATTAAAGATGAGTTTGAAAAATTAACTACTACTTGTTTTTCTCTATACTTTTCATTCGTTAGATATATATTTTCTCCTTCAAGATGTAAAGCAATATTTTCGTCAATTGCTCCAAGTGAATCTAATAAATTTCGTAAAAATTTTGATCTGCTAAGATTTATATTATCTGAAAAAATTTTCATCAATTGAGGTTATACTTTCTTCTAACAGCTCTTAGACTAAAAAATATCAGCGGCCATATAAATGCGCTTGTAAGAACCGTCCAATATATCGAAGCAGTATAATTATCGATGAGTAGCAGATTATTTATCCAAAGTATTAATGTAAATTTGATTATTAATGCAATGGATATAATAATGCTTTGCTGAATCACTGTAACATTTCTTAAGGTTTTATATAGATTGCTCATAATAAATGAAATTAGAGTATATGCGAGTGCATAGATACCTAAAGTCGACCCCATCACAACATCTACCAATAAGCCTATTATCCAAGATGACAGCATGCCGATGGATAGAGGTAATGCGATTATCCAGTATATTAAAAATAGCTGAATCCAGTCAGGAGCAAAAGGTCCAAGTGGGAAAGTCGTGATAGTAAGCATTACTGCTACTAATAGTGATATAATAATGACGAAGAAGTTATTCAATTTTCTCTCCGTCATTTTTCTGTTCTTCTTCTTTTACTTCAGGTGTATAATCCCAAATAAGAATCAGTTCTGACATATTTCCGACATTTTCGAAAGGTTCTAGTTTTATTATACTAAACTTTTTTTCCGGGTCTTTTTGAACACTTGTTACTCTACCAATTGGTATTTTAGGCTTGAATCTTTTGGCAATACCAGATGTTGACACATGATCATCAACAACTATATCAATATCTGAGTCACTATAGTTTACTATGAGCTGATTAGATTCTTTTGACCCACTAATCAATATTTTTTGTCCTGTTCTATTAACCTCAGCTGGTATCTTATGATTTAAATCACTAATAAGAATCACCTTGGATGATAGGAAATTCGTTTCAACAATCTGACCCACTAGGCCATTTATACCAATTACATTTTGTCCAATAAAAATACCATGTTTCTGTCCTTTATCAATTGTTATAACTCTCTTATTTGGACTAGCAGAATTACTAATCACTTTCGCAATAGTTTTCTTATTTGATGTAACTACAGATTTTTTTGAAATATTTCTTAATCTCCTATTTTCGTCTTGAAGAGATTGAAATTCCTGAAGTTTTATTTTCAGTTCTATATTCTCATTTTTTAACTTAGTTATTGTATCTTTTAAATTTTCAATATTATCAGAATCATCTATGAATTTTGTTATGATAGTTTTTGGTAAGTACGAGAGTTGATCGATTGGATAGACTATTAAATCATTAATTATCAATCTTATATAGGTTATTTGATTATACTTATAGTCTAATGTTATTGTCGCAGTAGATAGAACTATGAAAAATATAAGTGAGTAGAATTCCCCTGTACTTTTTTCATAAAAGCGCTCCATTTTTTAATCAACAGATAAAAATTCAATGCCTTCTTTGTCTATGATTTCTAGAACTTTACCCCCGCCTCTAGCAACACAACTCATTGGGTCTTCAGCAACAATTACATACATACCTGTTTCTTCAGTTATCAATTTATCTAAATCTCTTAATAAAGCACCACCCCCTGTAAGGACCATGCCACGTTCATGAATATCTGCACCTAGTTCTGGCGGGGTTTGCTCTAGGGCAGTTTTTACAGCACCAATAATACCTTGAAGGGAGTCTTGCAGAGCTTCTAAAATTTCATTACTATTTACTGTGAATGATTGCGGTACTCCGGCTGAAAGATTTGTTCCTTTTACTTCTATCTCTAATAAATCACTACTAGGATATGCACACCCAATTTCGTGTTTAATTTTTTCTGCTGTTGGATAACCAATAACGCAACCATAATTCCGTCTAACATAAGCAATTATTTGATCATCAAATGTATCACCGCCTATTCTTGTAGATGATGAGTAAACAATACCATTTAGTGATATTGTAGCGACTTCAGAAGTACCACCGCCAATATCTAAGACCATGTAACCCCTAGCTTCGTCAATTGGCATTCCGGCTCCAATTGCTGCTGCCATTGGTTCATCTATTAGATGGACAACTCTTGCTCCTGCTCCAGATGCTGATTCCTTGATAGCTCTTCTCTCTACTTGTGTGGCACCACATGGTACACATACAAGAACTCTAGGACTTGGCCTAAACAACTTACTGTCATGCACTTTCCTTATGAAATGTTGAAGCATCTTCTCGCAAACCATAAAGTCAGAAATAACACCATCCTTCATTGGTCTAATTGCCTGAAGGCCAGTAGGAGTTCTTCCTAACATTTTTTTTGCTTCTAACCCTACAGCTTCAATTTTTTTTCCAGTTGATCCTTTCTCATCTCTTACTACAACTACCGATGGTTCGTCGAGAACAATGCCTCTCCCCTTTACATATATCAAAGTATTTGCTGTACCGAGATCGATAGATAAATCTGTTGAAAATGTACCTTTAATTTTTTTAAATAAGTCGCCTATCATTTTTTAAGTTTTTCCCTCAAAAGTTCGTTAACAATTTTAGGGTTAGCTTTCCCCCCAGTTTCTTTCATTACTTGCCCCACGAAAAAGCCAAAAAGTTTTTCTTTTCCACTTTGATACTCTTCTACACTTTTATAATTGTTTTTAATCACATTATCAACTGTTTTATTCAATTCTGAGGTATTTGATATTTGTTGCAAACCCTCTTTTTTAATAATATCATTAGCTTTCTCGCCATTATTCCACATCCTTGAAAAAATATCTTTTCCTTGTTTATTCGATATAGTCTCTGAACATATATTTAATAATAATTCACTAAGATCCGATGGCGAGACAGGAAATGATTTTACTTGAGTATTTGACTTATTAGCATAGGCAAGGACTTCTGTAATTATCCAATTGGCAGCAATTTTTTTATCTATTCCATCATGATTCACAACACTTTCATAGTATTCTGATAACTCTCTATCAGATACAAGTATATCTGCATTATATTGACTTAATCCATATTTAGAGAGAAACCGTTCCTTTTTGTCTTTACGTAATTCAGGCATATTATTTTTGATATCATCAATTAGTTTAGAGTCAATTTTGACTGGTAATAGATCGGGGTCTGGAAAATATCTATAGTCATTTGCTTCTTCTTTTGATCGCATAGATCTAGTTTCATTTTTAGATGGGTCATAAAGTCTAGTTTCTTGAACAATTTCTTCATTATTATCTAATCTATTGGTTTGTCGTTTTATTTCATAATTAATTGCATTTTCTACAAATTTAAATGAATTAATATTTTTTATTTCTGCTCTTGTGCCTAAAACTTTTGAATCTTTTTTCATCAATGAAATATTTGCATCACATCTAAAGGAACCCTCTTGCATATTACCATCGCTTATACCTAGGTATCTTACAAGTGAGTGTATACTTTTTAGGTATTGCACCGCTTCATCTGCACTATGCATTTCAGGTTCAGAAACAATTTCTATCAGTGGTGTACCTGCTCGGTTAAGATCAATTGCGCTTTCTTGCTCAAATAAATCATGTATTGACTTACCAGCATCTTCCTCAAGATGTGCTCTGGTAATATTTATTTTTTTAATATTATCCTTTACTGTTATATCAATCGAACCACCAGAGACAATAGGTATCTCATACTGTGATATCTGATACCCTTTTGGTAAATCTGGATAAAAATAGTTCTTTCTTGCAAAAATAGATTCATCGGAAATTTTTGCTCCTATTGCAAGACCAAATTTGATAGCCATCTTAACTGCTTCTTCATTAAGTTTTGGTAATACTCCTGGCATTCCTAAATCTATTGCGCAGGCCTGAGTGTTTTGTTCTGAGCCAAAATTAGTTGATGCAGGAGAAAATATTTTGCTTTTGGTATTTAGTTGAACATGTATTTCTAAACCTATAACTGGATTCCACATGTTATTCTCCTGAAATATCTGGCTTCATAGTATGCCAGTCAGTTAATTGTTGGTAATGATATGCTAGTTGAAGTATTTTCGATTCATCAAAGTGATTGCCTATTATCTGCAAACCAAGTGGTAGATTATTCTTGAACCCCATTGGAACTGACATGGCAGGTAAGCCAGCTAAGTTCGTACTAACCGTGAAGACGTCCGATAAATACATAGCAATAGGGTCATTGGTTTTTTCTCCTAATTTAAAAGCAGAGTCTGGTGTTGTTGGGCCTAGTATTAAATCTACACTACTAAATGCTTCTGCAAATTCATTGGAAATTAACTGCCTCAATTTTTGTGCTTTGAGATAATATGCATCATAATACCCAGCAGATAATGCATATGTTCCAATTAGTATTCTTCTCTTAACTTCATCTCCAAACCCCTCAGATCTCGATTTTTTATATAATTCTTCAATATTCTCGGCATTATTAGTTCTATGGCCAAACCTAATCCCATCGTACCTAGATAAATTAGAGGAGCATTCAGCTGGTGCTACAACTTGATATGCCGATACTCCAAGTCTTGATGTTTTAAGGTTAATGTTTTTTATTTTACATCCACTTGATTCTAGCAGTTTGATAGTATCTTCAAATGTAGATTTAACATCGCCATCCAAGCCTTGCATGAATTCTTTAGGTATCCCCACAGTAAGAGATTCAAGTTTTCTTGAACATTCATTTACATAGTCCGGCACTTCCATTCTAGAAGAGGTGCTGTCTTTAGAATCATATCCTGAAATTTCTTTTAACAAGATAGCACAGTCTTTAGCTGTTCTAGTGAATATACCTGCTTGATCTAAGCTCGAAGCAAATGCAATCATTCCATACCTAGATACCCTTCCATAGGTAGGTTTTATGCCGCAGATTCCTGTCAATGATGCGGGTTGTCTTATAGAGCCACCAGTATCAGTACCTGTAGAACAGGGTATAAGTCTGGCTGCTACACTTGCTGCCGAACCTCCAGATGATCCACCAGGCACATAGTCTGTATGCCAAGGATTTTTGACATCTCCAAAATAACTTGTTTCATTGGAAGACCCCATTGCAAACTCATCCATATTTGTTTTACCAACTACAACAACACCGGACTCATTTAGTTTTTGTACTACTGTTGCATCATAGGGGCTTATAAAATTTTCAAGCATCTTAGAACCACAGGTAGTTTTTATACCTTTGGTGCAAAATATGTCTTTTTGAGCAATTGGAATACCAGATAAAGCTCTTACAGTCCCCTTAGAAATTTCTTTATCAATTAATTTAGCTTTCTTAATGGCTTCATCTTCAGTAATAGTTATGAAAGAGTTTAGTTCAGAATCAATTTTTTTAATACGATCTAAAAAATGTTGTGTAAGCTCAACAGAACTTACTTTTTTATTTTTAAGATCTTCTTGTAATTCAGAGACAGTTTTATTATGCATATTAATCAATAATTTTTGGTACTTTATAGTAACCATCTTTAGTAAATTTATTATTTTTTTGAAATAAATCTCTCTCATCCGTAACTGTTACTTCATCTTTTCGTAGTTCCTGTTTTAGATTTAAAGGATGAGCCATAGGATGCATGTTATCTGTATTAATAGAATTCATTTCATCGACTAAATTTAAGATTTTTTCTAAGCTTAATCTAATTTCATCAACTTTATTTTCGCTTATGTCAATTTTTGCTAGATTAGCTATTTTTATAACAGTATTTTTATCCATTTTTATTGTTTCTTGAAACAGTGAATCTTCTTATTTGATTATAGTCTAATATCACTCGTATGTCTCCATAATAGTGTTTCTCTAAAAATCTAGTTACTCTTCCCGATTGATCATAGCCATTTTCTAAAAATAAAAAACCATCTTGTTTTAATACTTCTTTTGACTGAATTATAATTTTCTTCATATCTTCGAGCCCATTATTATGTGAATACAATGCCATATCTGGCTCGTAAAAAGCTACAGATTTTCTGAGCATTTTTGAATCATGTTTAACATATGGTGGGTTAGAGATAATAATATCCGCGCTTTGATGCTCACAGTTTTCTAACCAATCACTCTCCAGTATTTCACAATTAGTACATTTTGAATCAATGAGATTTTTTGATAAGACGGAAATTGCAGCTAGAGATTTTTCTACCAATATTATTTTCCATTCAGGCCTTTCTTGTGCAATTGTAAGTCCTATGCATCCTGATCCAGAACCAGCATCTATGATAGAAACACTTGAGCCACTTTTTTTTATTAAATCACCTTGCCTAATAATTTCATCTATAATTATCTCAGTTTCTTGCCTAGGTATTAATACTCTTTCATCAACATAATAACTATAATTATGAAAAGGTTGATTGTTTAGAATATATGCTAGTGGTTTGCCGGAAGCTAACTGTATCACAAACATATTAAATTTTTTTAATTGTGAAGATTTTATCTTTGTCTCTGAATTTAACTTAAGTGAATTTATGCTCATATGTGTTGACTCAGCTAGACAATACTCTAATTCAAGTTTTGAAATAATACTATCATTCATACTTTTCATTGTTTCATCGATCAAACTTTTATAAGATATATTCATTTTAATCCATAGATGATTTTTTAAGCCCATCTAATAAGGGCTCAATGTTGCCTTCCATTATATTTTCTAATTTATAAAGCGTTAGGTTAATCCTATGATCAGTCACACGACCTTGAGGAAAATTATATGTACGGATTCTTTGAGATCTATCTCCAGTTCCAACAAGATTTTTTCTTTCTTGGTCAGTTTCTTTTTTCTGATTTTCCTGCTCATGCATTAGTAATTTTGAGTATAAGATTGACATTGCTTGAGCTTTATTTTTATGTTGCGATCTTCCATCTTGACATTCAGACACTGTCCCTGTTGGCAAATGTGTGATTCTAACAGCTGAATCAGTTTTATTAACATGCTGCCCACCTGCACCTGATGCTCTATATGTATCAATTCTAAGATCAGAAGGATTAATATTTATTTGATCAATTTCATCAATTAAGGGAAGTACAGCCACGGTAGAAGCAGAAGTATGAATTCTTCCTTGAGTTTCTGTTTCTGGAACTCGTTGAACTCTGTGGGTTCCGGACTCATATTTCAAGTTTCCATATACATCATTACCCACAATTTTTATGATAATTTCCTTATATCCTCCATGATCACTCTCTGCAACATTTATAATTTCTATTTGCCAAGAATTTTTTTCAGAATACCGAAGATACATTTTATATAAATCTCCGCAAAATATAGCAGCCTCATCACCACCAGTGCCCGCTCGAATTTCCAGAAATACATCTTTAGAGTCATTTGGGTCTTTGTCAACAAGTAAATTCATTAATGAATCTTCTAGTTTCTTTTTAGTCTCCAATTGTTCCGTAACATCCTCTTGGGCAATTGTAATAATTGCCTGATCTGTTTCTGTTGATATAATATCTTGGGATTCTTTCATCTTAGAGATAGTATTTTTATATTCTATAAATTGTTTTACAGGCTTTTCTATCTTAGATTTTTCTTTATTAAGTTTTTCTGAAAGTTTATGGTCTTTATAAGTATGAGGATCTTTAAGCAGCTCAGCAATCTCGTTATATCTTTCATTAATTTTATTTAACTTATCAATAAACTTTTCATCATTTATTAAATCAAATTCATGATTAGTGTCATTAATGGGTTTACCGTTCATTATTTTTTTTTAAAGATATTTTTTGCTTTAATGACTGAAGATTCGTCTAAGAGTGGTATTATTTCTTTTATTTTGGTAGTAGTCTCATGTGTCAGTTTGTTTTTTAGTGATTCTGCCAAGTAGTTAATTACCTCATTTGTGTCTTGACCAGATTGAATCATTTTTTTAGCCTTTATTGTAACCCCATCAGTTATATTATCAATATAACCTCTATAATCTTTGATAAGGTCACTAGAATTATTTTGTAGTAACCATTTTTTGAATTCGCTAATTTTGTACCCTATGATTTTCTCTGCTTCTATAACAGCGTCTTTCCTGATTTTATAATTATTCTTAATTACTTTACCGAGGTCATCTATTGTATATAGATATACATTTTCTAATTCATATATCTCTGGCTCTGCATCCCTTGGCACTCCAAGATCTACTATTACTATTGGTAATGAAGATGAGTTTTTTATACAACTCTCTATAAGCCCTTTACCAATTATTGGGGTGGTACTAGATGTTGATGAAATAACAATATTGCTACTTGATATTAAAGAGCCTAAATGTTGTATTTTCGCAAAAGAACACTCATTTTCATCAGCAACTCTTCTTCCTTTCTCAGTATTATGACTTACCAATGTAATATCTTTTATTTTTTGTGATTGTAGGTACTTTACAGCTAATTGACTCATATGCCCTGAACCAAGAATAACAGCCTTCTTATCTTGTATATTATCGAAAATCTTCTTTATAAGAGTTATTGAAGTAAACATAAATGATACAGGATTAGACCCAATATCAGTATTAGTTCTGACATCTTTTGCTACTGAGAAAGAATATTCAAAAAGTCTCTTTAGTGGCGAGCTTACAACTTTTTGTTGATCAGCAATTTTGAATGCATGTTTTACCTGCCCTAAAATCTCATTTTCTCCAATAATCATAGAGTCAATGCCAGATGTAACATTAAATAGATGTTGGATAGCATCCTCTTGGTAATGATTATAAGTAAATGACTCAAAGCTATCGACTGTCGACTGTTTATTCAGCCAATCAAGTATTTTATTATTATCAAAATCATTTTCAGTATATATTTCAGTTCTGTTGCATGTGGAAAGTAGAATTACTCCATTCACACCATCAATTTTCTTAATATCGTTAAGAGCACTCGGAAGAGATTTCTTATTAAATGCAAGTTTTTCACGCACCTCCAGAGGAGCTGATTTATGATTAATTCCTAACACATTTATTGTCATTATTTTTGTCTCTCTCCTATACGGTCTTCGAATATATCAATATGTGATATATTATACTATTATGAAGAACTATTTGAATATTTTGCCTATAATATTTGCTTTATTTATCTCATCTTGCTCTAATTCAAGCCAAAATAATTCTAATATCAACGAAAACCCTATAGATTTAGCCACTTCATCCTCAAATGCTAGTCATTTGTATAATTCAATGTACATTAACTTCGCGCTTGATAGGTCGCTTTATGATGATGCTCTATTAATGTTTACTAAAAACATTAATAATATTGATGATACTAAGTTATTTTATAGATTAACTAAAATTGCCCTTTTATCATATAAGTATGATCAAGCAGATTTGATAGCTACAAAATGGCTCAAGCTACAACCCAGCACTTATCTTCCATATCAATTTAGCATAATAACGTATCTCGAAAATAATCAGTTTGATAAGGCGCAAATAACTTTTCAGAATTATTTAAAAAACATTAAACCTAAGAGTAAGAATGATTTCTCAAAATTAATGAATGCTTTATCAGAAAATAAAAATAGATTAAACGTAATGAAATTCTTTGATAATTATTTATTATCTAATAACAATAGAGAGTTACATCTAAGCTATATTGAACTTCTTTATATTTTCAATATGCCGCTTAAAGTTATAGCGACCATTGAAGAACTGGGAACATTTAATGAAAGAAATTTAATTCGGTTATATTCTAGCTCGCATATGATATTAAAAGAGTATGATAAGGCAGGCAATATTCTTAAAACATATCTAAACACAATCAAAAACACAGATAGACAGATTCAATTAGAACTTCTAGAGGCATATGTGAAAAATTCTGATTTGGAGGGCGCTAAATATCTTATAGATGAAATTCTTCTAAATGATTCAGATAATCCAGATACAATTTATCAAATTGGTAGATTATTATCTGATGGAGAACAATACGATTTATCAGAGAAGTATTTGTTGTCAATTGTAATTGAGGATGATCGAGTAAATTTTCTAAGAGGAATTAATGATTACAGGATGGGGTTTTATAACGAAGCTATTGAACATTTTCAAAGAGTAAACGATTATAGCATCAAGATTATGAGTGAATTAAATATAGGAATGTCTATGACAAAAACTCAAAATACAGAAGCCGGAATTGAATATTTTCTTAATAAACTTAATGATTATGAAGATCCAGATGTTAGAGTTCAGTTTTTTTTAAAAATAATATCCCTACTTAATCAAGAGAAAAGATATAAGGATATTATTAATTTTGTTGATGAGGAATCTAGAAATAAATCCCTTGGTCTTAATCTAATTTACTCAAGAGCAATGGCTTTTGAAGCATTAGGTAATATTGACATGATGGAGAGAGACTTGAAATCCATATTAGAATTAGATTCTAAAAATGCCAATACTCTAAATGCGCTTGGCTACAGTTTGACCATACATACTAATAGATATAATGAGGCATTTAGAATGATTGAGCTTGCATATCAATTCGATCCAGGTAATGCAGCTATTCTTGATAGCTTAGCTTGGATTTATTTTAAAAAAAATAAATACATAGAAGCACTTAAACATATTGAGGCATCATATATGCGTGATCAAGATATTGAAATCGTCGAGCATTATTGTGAGATTTTGATTAAGAATAAGATGTATGAAAGATTACGCTATATAATTAATATTGAATCAAAAAAACACTATCAAAATAAAGAATTTATGAAAAAAATTCAATCTTATAAAAATGCCATACCATTATAAATGTCCTAGCAAAATAAATTTATTCCTAAATGTTTTAAACAAGAGACCGGATGGCTATCATTCCATTCAAAGTATTTTCCAGTTAATTAATCTCTATGATAGTTTGAAACTATCATTAAGAAATGATGATAAGGTAACTATAAAGTGTAATAAGAAAGAGTTAGAATCCGATAACATAATTTTTGATGCCATAGATTTATTTAAGAAAAAACATGGGCCTAAAAAAATAGGGTTAGACATTATTTTGAAAAAAAATATTCCATTAGGTAGTGGTCTAGGAGGAGGAAGTTCGAATGCGGCTTCGACATTACTTGCATTAAATGATATTTTTGAAAAAAATATTAGTATGAGTAGACTATTAAAACTCGCTCTTAGCATTGGCTCGGATGTACCTTTTTTTATTAGAAATAAAAATGCATGGGTAGAGGGTAGAGGTGAAGTCATTACAGAAATATTCTTAAAACCTCATTGGTTCGTTATTATTTTTAGCAAACAGAAAATATCCACAAAAAAGATGTACGACTTACTTAACATCCATTCCGATCCAGATATATATGATTATGATGATTTTATTTCGGGAGCATTGTGTAATGTTTTTGAAAATATTACCTTTCGAAGATATCCTGATATAAAGAAATCATTTGATTTGTTATCTGAGTATGGTCAACCAAGAATGTCAGGCACTGGGGGAAGCATATTTTTACCATTGAATAGTGAGAATGACGCGCTAGAGGTACTATCGAAATTACCTCCAGGTCAAAATGCAAAAATAGTCAAATCATTATAAACACCTATCAAAACTATGTTTATTTTTCTTATACTTATCATCTTACTCATGTTAATCTATGCTAATAATCAACTGTTATGGGGCTAGTAAATCTTAGATGCTCTTGATATATTTAAACAAATTTATTTTGGGGTGTCGCCAAGCGGTAAGGCAGCGGGTTTTGATCCCGTCATTCGGAGGTTCGAATCCTTCC
>NZZP01000025.1 GCA_002698665.1 Gammaproteobacteria bacterium
ATTGCCATTTTTTAAATTGTGATGAATTACTATCATTATTTACAACTACAAGATAAAAACTTCCTGTAAGACAACTCACAAGTTTCCATGTCTTATTGTCACCATGTATACCTCTAATGACATTTTTTTTTGAAACTGAAATATCATCTTGTATAAACTTTATTTCAATACCACTATCTTCATAAAGCTGTTCATTATAAGTCTCGATGTAATATCCTCTGTGATCTACATAACTGCTAGGTTCAACTAATTTAACACCTATCAAGTTAGTGTCTTTAACAATTATTGTCATATAACTGAAATTACCAAATAATTAAGAAAATATGTAATTACCACGTGGTGTACCTATCACTAGGAATAATTGAACTGTTCTTTTCTTGATTTAGCAAAGTATCTTCTTTTTCAAAATAATCTATTACTCTCGCCCAAAAATAAAAAAAATTATAGAATATACCTAGCATTTTATAGACCTAGCTTATTGAATATTGATTCAGCAAGAGATTTATTACCATTTTTGTCCAAATGTTGCCAGTCAATAAATTCTAATTCATTTATGTGGGTATGTTGACTAATGTCTAATATATTCTCAAAACCTTCTGATATTACTGAATTGTAAAAAGCTTTAATATGTCTGTACCTTGTAGGACTTTCATCAAGACAATCGTAAACTGTAGGCTGCAAAATATGATAGGATTGAATACTGTAAGATTTACAAATTTGATTTACTACCTTGTACGAATTCAAATAACTTTCTTTTAATTGGGCAACATTGTCAAATTCAGATAAAGAACTTTCAGATAAATTACCATCAATAATGTTTTGTCTCAGATCATCAATTTTGAAAAAAATTAATTTTTTAATCCTAGAAAGGAACATTCTTAAAGAATTTTTAAAATGATTAAACAGAGTTTTATTGTCCATTAAACTTTTAAACCAGGGATAGTGAAGATTAATTTCTTCATAAGGTTTGTTATAAAAGGATGCAAACCAACCTTGTTTTTCGTTAATTCCATCAAGAAATATTACTACGTCAGGGATTAAATGGAGTCTAATTAAGTCAACTAAAATATACATTTCAGTTCTTGCATCAGAATCACAGCCACCAAAATTAAAAACTTCATATTTTTGATTATTCATTTGTTCTAAATAATGAGGATAAGTATTTTCAAATGAGCAATATTGACCAAAAGTAGTTGAACCACCAAAACAGAAAATTTTAATTTTATCCTTTGATTTATTAAATTTTTCAAAAATATTCTCAAAATTGTTTGGTATTCTAAAGCCATATTTATCACATGGACATACATCTTTATCATGCCAAAAAAGATATAATCTGTGCTTAGCTAAATATGCATTAGAATGCCATCTAACATCAACTTCCTTATCATCGGCCCAAGATCTTTTAATAATCATTATTTTGTTTTATTCATATCTGAATAGTGTGTTTTTATCTTCCAATTTGAATGAGAATTCTTATTTCTTAGAAAAACACCTAATAAGGTTCTAATTATACCTATTGGGACAATTAAGATAAAGTATATTAAAAAAAGAAATAATTTCATCTCAATCTAATTCATAATTTTTTTTATAATCTTTATATATATTCATATTCTGTTCCTCTTTGAACATAATAAATCTATTAATTACTAATATATCAATGTCTGTCCCCATAAAACATTTAAAGGCATCAATAGGTGTACAAACAATTGGCTCACCTCTGATATTAAAACTTGTATTGATTAAAATAGGACATCCAGTCTCTTTTTTAAAATTTTTAAGAAAATTCCAAAAAAAATAATTACTATTTTCATCAACTGTTTGTATCCGAGCTGAATTATCAATATGGGTAACAGCTGGTATACTACTTCTTAAGTTATTTACATCATCAAGGGAGAATTCCGTCTTTAAATTTTCTTCTGACTTTATTAATTTATTTTCATGAACTTTAGCAGTAAATAGCATATACGGACTATCTGAGTCTAACTCGAAATATTCAGAACAGTTTTCTTTTAATACTGCAGGTGCAAAAGGTCTAAAGCTCTCCCTAAATTTAACTTTAATATTCATGGTTTTTTGCATCTCTTTATTCCTAGGGTCCCCAATAATACTTCGTGACCCCAAAGCTCTTGGGCCAAACTCCATTCTTCCATTAAATAATCCCACTATTTTTCCTTTTGAGATTTGTGAAGTTAATATTTTAATTATTTGAGTTTCATCCTCTTCCTTGAAATTTGCACCAGATTGGATTAGTAGCTCTCTAGTTTCTTTAGAGGTATAGTCAGGACCTAAAAGTGACCCATTCATTAAATCTTTATCTAAATTAAATATTCTTTCTTTACCAAAGTATAAATGATTAGCCGCAAGAGCTGCTCCAAGAGAACCTCCGGCATCTCCTGCTGCAGGCTGAACCCAAATATTATCAAATATTTTTTCTCCTAAAACTTTTCCATTTGCAACACAGTTAAGTGCTACTCCACCAGCAAGACATAAATTGTTTTTATTTGTAATTTTCTTTGCATGTCTGATTATTAATTCAATTATTTCCTCAGTTACTTTTTGAATTGAGGCAGCTAGATCCATATAAATACTATCTATTTCTGCTTCAGGTTTTCTCGGAGCACACTTAAATAATTTATTAAAATTAATATTTGTCATTTTCAAATCCCGATGAAATTTGAAATATTTAAGATTTAGGGTAAACGAACCATCTTCATTTATATTAATTAAATGATCCTTTATTAAATTTGTATACTTTGGCTGACCATATGGAGCTAAGCCCATCAACTTATACTCACCAGAGTTTACTTTAAAACCACAATGACTAGTAAATGCTGAATACAGCATTCCTAATGAATGAGGAAAGTTTTGTTCAAGTAATGGTCTCAGAATATTGCCTTCACCAATATGAATAGAAGTTGAAGCAGACTCTCCCACAGCATCCATAACAACAACTGCAGCATCTTTATATGGGGAAGGATAAAAGGCACTTGCGGCATGAGATAAATGATGTTCTGAAAACATAATTTTTCCCTTCCAATTTTTGCATTTTCTTTTTATAAATTTTTTAAGTCTATTTCTAAGTGTCAACTTGCCACCAACCCATTCAGGTAACGCTGACATGTACTGTTTAAACGTAAAAGGAGAATATTTAATTATATTTTCCATTATTCTATTAAATTTTACTTGCGGTTTCTCAAAAAAGATGACTGCATCAATATCTTGAAATCTGAGAGACGCATTCTGAAGACAGAACTCAATAGATTTTTCAGGAAACCTCTTGTCAAATTTTAACCTTGAAAATCTCTCCTCTTGAGCAGCTGATACTATTTTACCATCAATTATAAGAGATGCAGCGCTATCATGGAAAAATGCTGAAATTCCAATTATATTCATAAGTTTATATTCAAATATCCTCAGAAATAATTATTTTCATTTTCTTTCAAGTAATTTTTATATTGATCTTAATGAATACTTTTTATTTTTAATGACAATATAGGGACCTGGATAATTGGGATTAGTAGATTTAATTCTTAAATCTATCTCTTTATTATTTAGTTCATTTATATTTAAATCTAATAATTCTCTTGTAAATTCCTTTTGGGACCTTGGTTTCCTTTTCCATTGTTCAGGTGATTCAGGTAGGTCGTTGTTGTTTTTTATAAGGTCTAATATTTCAAAAAAACACTGCATCAAATAAATAATAGTTCTTTCCTTTAATGAATTAAAATCATCACTAACGTATATTGGAAAAATTTTCTCCATAACCACTTTTCCGGTATCTGGAGTATCATCCATATAATGACATGTAACACCTGAATTTTCTTGCTTTAAAAATAAAGGATAACTATATGAACCAGCTCCAGGGTTATGCGTTGATCCAGGGTGAAAATTAAGTGCAGCTTTTCTTGCTTTTTTTATCAATTTAGCAGATAAAATATTCTGATAACCCAATGCTATAATGTAGTCAAAATACTCTTCCTTAAACAAAAAATCTTTTTCATTCTCACAAATAATAATTGAATCAAAATTTTGTTTTAAAAAATTTTTAGCTATCTCTGAATACCAAGTAGACCTTGTAAAAAATAAAATTTTCATATCAATTACTCAAATATTGATTAATTATTCTATATAGATTTTATTACATTAGCTATTGCTGAGTTAATATATAGCTCTTGCTTTTTATTTAATTTAGGATGAAGTATAGGACAAAATACTTTCGAACACAATTCTTCAGTCTTTGGTAACTCAGGAATGCCTAGAGATTTTTGAATATATTTCCATCTTATATTGATAAACTTAGGAGTGGCACAAATTATTCCATATTCCTTCTCTAATGATTTTACAATCTTATTACGTTCTTTCAATCCCCAATTATCACTAACCATAATTGGATATAAGTAAAAGATATTTGTAGAATACTTTTGATCTACAGGAAGTAAGATGTTTTTTAATTTATTAAGGTAATTAGTTCTTCTATTAGCTATCTTGACACGTAATTTGTTTAAATCATCAAGACGATTAAGTTGTTCAATACCAAAACTTGCTTGAACTTTTGACATCCTATAATTCATTCCCCAATCATTTTCTCCACCATAATTTCTCATATCTCTAAGTTTTTTTGATAAAGAGCTGTTGTTTGTTGTAATCATTCCACCTTCACCTAAAGTAGTAAGAAGTTTAGCGCTATGAAAACTAAAAATTTCGCATAATCCTCCTGATCCAACTTTTGAACCTCTATAATTTACTCCTGCTGCCCGAGCAGCGTCATAAACAACTTTTATTTTAGTTCCAAATTTTTTTGAAGCTTCTCTAGCAATATTATCTATTAATTTTTCATCACATGAAATGCCTCCAAAATGTACTGGACAAATTAGTCTGGTATTTTTATTAATTTTTTTTTCAATTTCACGTGGATCAATATTCATAGTTTTTAAATTAATATCACAAAATACTAGTTTAGAGTCATATCTCATCAAGGCCATATACCAAGCCTTGTAATTCAAAGCTGGAAGAATGATTTCATCTTTTTTTGATAAGGATAGACTTCTAAGTACCATATCGAAACCATTTCCATTATTACTTACAGCTATGGCATGCTTCACTCCACAATATTTAGCAAAAGCATTCTCGAAATTATTTATTTCTTCTGAATTAGGACCAAATCCTGTGTGCCATTTACGTGAATTTTTTAAGACTTTGACTACTGCTTTAATCTCATTATCATCATAGTAACTACCTAAATTTGGTTCTCCGTACCAATTACCAATTGGCTCTGGTCTTCTAAGTTTTTTTTTATATTTTTGTTTAATTGTTTTTTTTGCCATAATAAATATCTCAAATAATTATGATATCATTAAATATCTTCAGGCTGATTATATTTGTATTTCTGTTTATACCAATCAATCGTATTTCTTAAACCTTCTGAAAGTTCAATTTTTGGATGCCAATTAAGCTTTTCTTTTGCAAGTGAAATATTTATTATTCTTTTTGGTATCATTGTAGGCTTTGACTTATCAAAAATTAATTCTGCTTCGTTAAAATCAGCTAATTCAAGTATGGATTTAATAACTTGACGAAGACTAACAGGTTTACCGCTAGCAATATTTAATACCTGGAAAGTATCAATTTTTTCCATTGCTAGCAAGATTGCTTCTATAAAATCATCTATGTACAAATAATCTTTTATATCAGAGCCATCACCCCATATCTCAAGAGGATTTTGTTTTTCAATGGCTCTTCTTAAAATTGCAGGAATGGCTTTTGATTTTTCCCAATCAAACTTATCATTGGGTCCATATAGGTTGCCTGGTCTAATTATGATAGTGTTCATTGGGCTTTTGATCTTATTACTATATATATCACATACAATTTCAGTAAATCTCTTCATCCAAGCAACAATGTAATATTTTTCATAAAAATCATTATTAACATCTTGTTCCTTAACTGGTTGATCAGTATCAGGGTAAACAGTATTACTGCTTATAAATAAAAATTTTTTTACATTATTTTCGTAAGCTGCTTCCAACATATTTAAGTTCATATTTATATTAGGTGTTAAATGATCCAAGGGGCTTTTTTCCATTATTTTTGCTCCTGATGTATTTGCAGCGCACATAAATAAATAATCAATATCTTTACAAACCTTTCTGCAGTTATCAAGATTTCTAAGATCACACTGATAATTAGTAATTTTTTTATCGTTGATAATGGGCTTATTTTTGAATGAAGTAGTAAAAATATTTGCATCTACTTTTAATAAAGATGAAATCAAATTAGATCCAACAAATCCTGAACCTCCTGTTACAAGAATATTTTTATTTTTATAAAAGTTAAGCATCTTAAAAATTGTATTGATAAAATTTGTTAATTATTTAAATTTATAAATTATTTAATAAAATAATTTTTTCTTTTTTTATATTGATCTTGATTCTCTTTAAACCATTCCCAAGTTTCTTTTAAACCATCAACGAGACTGGTTGAAGGATTATAATTAATACTTTCTCTAGCTAAAGATATATCCATCACTCTTCTTGGAAACCCAGCAGATTTAGTAGTATCAAATTCATAATCAAAATCAATAAATGAATTAAGTGTCTCAACCAATTGCTTTACTGTAACTTCAGTACCGCTTCCAAGATTTACAAATGAATTATTTGTACCATAGTACATTGCTAATATTACTCCTTCTGCAACATCTCTGCTAAAAGCAAAATCTCTAATAGCAGATCCATCTCCCCATACTTTCAAAGGGCTCTCTCCCTTATTTATTCTCATCATAAGTGATGGAATAACCATTGCATTTTCTGGATCAAAGTTATCACCAGGACCGTAAACATTGCATGGCCTTACTACAGACCAATTAATATCATACTGTTTCTTATAAGCTTGGATTTGAAGCTCTGCCATTCTCTTGGCCCATCCTGGATAAGTATCCATGGGCTCGCCTTTAAAACTGTCAGACTCTATAAAAACTTCTGCGTTAGAATAGGCGCCTATTGAACTTGTATATACTAAATTACTTACGCCTTCTAATCTTGCAGATTCTAGAATATTTGTATTAAACATAACTAGAGGAACAAAAAAACTAGCAGGCATTTTTTTTGTCACTTCTATAGAGCCCTTTATACCAGCAATATGAAAAACATATTCATTCCCTTTAATAATTTCCTTACATATTTCTAAATCTGTTAAATCAGCTTTGATGTGTTCTGCTTTATTATCAACGATTAAGTCATCTAATGAGACTACAGTAACAATTGCTTTTGATTTACATAATATTTTTACAACCTCTGAACCTATTAGTCCTGTTCCTCCAGTAACTAAACATTTTCGACCCGAAAATGAATTTAATACCTTTTTACTTATCATTGTAGAAAGAACCATTCTCAATTAGTAGGGTAATCTTTTGCTCTTCATTATAAAGAGCATGTTCATAAGCTGGAAATATATCTTGAGGATCATTTAAATTAACAACATTTATAGTTGTAAGCATTTGTTTAAACACTTCTGAATAATCTGCAGTATGTTGAGGTCCACCATCTAATGGCTTTTTTGGACCTATAGATGTTCTTATAATTACACGTGGCTGCATTAATCCTTTTGACATATAATTTATTTTATCAAGATGGTTAACGATCTGATTTGTTGCAAGAATTAGAAAATCAAATCTTGGATAGCAAGAAATTGGAACAAATCCGTTTAAAGCTAGACCAGTAGAAATTCCCATTTGAATATCCTCAAAAACAGGCAATTCAATTTTCTTTTCATTTGCAATATCTTCTAAAGTGTTAAATATTGCATTACCACTATATTTAACAGATTGGCCGAGAAAAACTGTTCGCTCATCTTTTGCCAAAAAGTTCATCGACCTAATTAATTCATCTTTATATTTCATAACCAGTAATAATTAAAAAAGGACCCAACTACCTGTTCCATGATGAGGATATAACCTTTCATACTTATAATAATATACATCTTCAGGAATAGCAGATTTTTTAATCCAAGTCTTATCGGTGGGTGTATTTGTACTCATGTTATTATCTTCAATAACAAACTCTAGAGGTAATGAATGGTTTCTTGAATACTTGTAACATTCATGAAAAGCACCTGTTTCGAAAGTCATATCTCCAATAAAACACCATACTCTATTTTTTTCATTTTTCATTTTTAATGATAGAGCAGCTCCTAACGCTATTGATAATGATCCACCTACAATCGATGATGAGTAGAATTTATGATCAACTGAATTTATGCTCATACTTCTTCCTTCAAGAATTAAATTAAATAATTCTTCCTCATTAAATCCATGTAGTAATGCATGATAATGATTTCTCCAAGAAGTGAAAACCCAATCATTTTTCTCAATATTTTTGAAAATATCTATTAATTGGTCTTCATTATTTCCAGATAAATGAACCGGTGCACGAATTAAGCCTTCTTCATAGGCATTCTTAACTCTTAACTCAAAATCTATAAGCTTCTTCTTTAATTCAGATTTATCGATCAATGTATATCCTTTGTTTTTTAATATTTTCTCTCCAATAGTTTAACAAATCAAGCATCGTGGTTTCAAATTCTATCTGAGGATACCAGCCAGTATGGGATTGAAATTTTTTAATATCAGGTACTTGCAAATCAGCATCTATTGGCCTCATTCTTTCTTTATCAATCTCAATTTTGATATCCTTAACTTTGCTTAAGCTTATTAACTTATCTAACATTTCTCCTACAGTACATGTATGACTTCCACCTATATTATAATATTCACCTGGTATTGGATTAGTGGTTACAAGCATATAGTAGGCCCTAACAGCATCTCTAACATCTGAAAAAGTCCTTAAAGATGATAAATTTCCTACATGAATTATCTTTTGTTTTTGTCCTGACTCAATCATAGCAATTTGTTTTGCAAAACTTGACTCAGCAAATACATCTCCTCTTCTAGGTCCTGTATGTGTAAACATTCTCGTCACCATAACTTTTAAGCCATAAGCTTCAGCATAAAATCTACCAATCAAATCAGTACCAACCTTAGAAATTGCATAAGGAGAGGCTGGATGAAAAGAGCAATTCTCATCAATTGGTAATTTTTCTTTATCTACTTTACCATAAACTTCTGAAGATGAGCATATATGAACAATTGAATCATTAGAATA
>NZZP01000026.1 GCA_002698665.1 Gammaproteobacteria bacterium
AAATATGTAAACAAAATCAAGAAATTTTTATCCAGTGTTTCGCAACCCGGCTGCAATTGCGTGAATAGTTCTTAACAAGGAATCAAAAACATCTTCATTATGAGAAGTTGAGTTTCTATGTTTGCCAAGCAATAAAACTTGAATGTAATTTAATGGATCCATGTAGGGCTTTCTTCGGTGAAGAGATAATGCTAATTTTTTGTTATCTGCCAACAATCTTTCAGAATTAATAATTTCTAACATTAGCTTTTCGGTTAAATTATATTCGCTTTCAATCTTTTCAATAATGTTCATTGCTGACTTCTGATCCTTGGCTAAAGTAGCATAGTCTTTTGCAATAGCAAGATCCGCTTTGGCAACAGCTTGTCCGATATTATCAATCATCATATGAAAAAAAGGCCACTCAATGTACATGTCTCTAAGAACTTTTATTCCCTTTTCTTTATAAGTTTTATTCAATGCTGATCCTAAGCCATACCAAGCTGGCAAAGTATGCCTAGATAAAGACCACCCAAAGACCCAAGGAATTGCTCTTATTGAATATCTTGATCTTTCCCCTTTTGCTCTATGTGAAGGTCTTGAACCAATATTTAATTCACCCAGCTCTTGAACAGGAGTTGCCTCATAAAAATAATCCGTCAACCCAATAGTATTATCAGTAAGATCTCTATACGATGCTTCGCCTTCAACTGTCATGTCTTTCATTATTTTTTCAAAAGGAGTTATATCTGATTGTTGATCAACAACTAAATGCTGACTCGCTTTTATTAACCCTCCTATCGCCATTTCTAGCTCGTAACAAGCTGTTTCGTATTGCGCGTATTTGTATGAAAGTACTTCTCCTTGTTCCGTAATTTTAATTTTGCCATTAACTGTTTTTGCTGGCTGGGCTAATATTGAGTTATGTGTTGGCCCTCCACCACGTCCAACTGTACCACCTCTTCCGTGAAATATTTTACACTCAACATCATATTTTTTAGAAATTTCAATAATCTCTTGTTGAGCTTCATACAGCCCATAAGATGAAGCTAAAATACCCCCATCTTTACAAGAATCTGAATAACCAAGCATTACTTCTTGCAGATTATCTTCATGACATTGTAAAAACTTTTTATATATTGCATTTGAGAAAAGTGATTCTAATATATTTTTAATTCTTGCTAGATCATCAATTGTTTCAAATAAAGGTGTAATTAATATATTGCAGAACAAATTTCCATTTTTATCTTCACCGACAAGACCAACCATCTTTGCAATTAACATTACCTCAAGTACGTGACTGGCATCATGTGTCATAGATATAATATAATGACCAAAAGATTCTGAACTTACCTGCTCCCTAATTAAAATCATTACTTTAAATACATCAACTACTTGTTTTAAATCGTCCGACAAAAAATTATATGTTTCTGAAAATGTACCTTTCTCTACAAGCATACTTGTAAGTAGAGATACCTTTTCATCTTCTTTCATTTTTTCATATTCTTTATTCTTTACATGTTTTACAAGTGCATTAACTACTGCCGTATGTTTTGTAGATTCTTCTCGGATATCTAAATTAACTAAGAAAAAGCCAAATGTCTCGACTAATCTTATGAAATCATTTAATCCAAATTCAAGCAGTGCATCATCTTTATCCAGCATTAAAGAATCTCTTACGACATATAAATCATGCAATAATTCCTTCTCGCAAGAATATGAATTTATTCTTTTAAATTCTTTTACATTATCCTCAAGATCTATTATTTTCTTTAATGATTCTTCTAAGCGAAAATTTATAATACTAAATTTTCTTCGATAAGGTTCTTTTGGAAAATTAGAACTTTTTTTATAAAAAGCTTGCTCTAAAAATTTATTATCTGCTTCCAAAGAATTAATAAAATCTATAGATGGCTTCATTAATTGGTCAGAGTGAGTTAAAAATAAGGAAAGTTCTTTTGCTCTTGATATATATTCTTTAAGTGCAGTTTTTGCATGCATATAAACAGCTTTTTTTGTGACATCAGGAGTAACATATGGGTTTCCATCTCTGTCTCCGCCTATCCAAGATCCAAATCTTAAAAAACTGGGCACTTTGACAGAACCTACACTCATAGAATCACAATATATTCTCCTTGTTGCGTTCTCAAGATCTCTGTACATTTGAGGCACAGCTTTAAATAAGGAAGTGTTAAAATAATAAAGCCCGTTTCTAACTTCATCTTCTACCGTTGGTTTTTTCATTCTAACTTCATCTGTTTTCCATAAAATTAAGATTTGAGCCTCTAATTTTTTGATTATTTCCTCTTTTCTAATTGATTGGCCTCGATATATATGAAGCTCTAAGATTGTTGCGAAAATTCTTCTTGTTGCCTCCATTTTACTTCTTCTCATAGCCTCAGTTGGATGGGCAGTAAATACCGGAATAAACTGAAGACTATTATATAATTTTTGTAGATCGCTAATTGTTATGCCATGTAGCTTACAGTCTTTTAATGTGTGATCAAAAGATCCTTCCCAGAGTGTTGACCCAGACTTTCCGTGAGTAATAATATTCTCTCTGTGAATATGTTGATATGCTTCCTCAGCGACATTCACTAATGCAAAATATTTTGAAAAAGATCTAACAACATTTTTTAATACTTCGGGATCTAATTTATTAATATAGTTTATTAGCTGATCATGTTTTTTTTTATCTTTATTTTCTTGAAGATTAATAAAGCCTTTTCTTAATTTTTCTACTATGAGGTAGACATCTTTGCCCGCGTGCAATTTAATTGCATTCCCTAGCAATTTGCCAAGAAGCTTTACGCAAGATCTTAATTGCGAATCAGTGATCGCATCATAATTTTTTAAAAAATCGCTCATTGAGTTTTAAACTTTGGTTATATCTTTAAAGTTGTATAATAGCATAATTAGTTATATGCATCAGTAATTCATTATATTGACGCTTAAATCATTGTTTTTAATAGAAATTAATTGTATTAGTTTAATTTTAGATGCAAATAAGTTTTTTATATAATCTAACTTTCCTCGTCGGTATCTTCATTAACAAATGCTTTAGTTTTGCCATCACTGAGACTTTGCAAAATGCGAATAGCTTCTTCACCAGTCAAATATTTAAACTCATCATAGTCTTTTGGAGTTCTTACTATTTGTATTTTAAGTTCTTCTAAGCCATCTCTTATATATTGCTGATCAGCAGGTTTTAAATCTTTTATAATTTCATCTAATTCAGAAATTAAAATAAAACCATTTTCTTTCCCGCTTTTTGCTAATTTTCTAATTTCATTTGAAATATCTTTATTCATTTTTCTAAACTTTTATTTTTTTCATATTTCTGTTTATTTGGAATTACACCTCTCACTCCACCTCTTGGATTTTTAATGTCACCTAATCTTCTTGGAATTAAATGAACATGTAAATGATAAATTGACTGACCAGCATCTTTTCCATCATTTATACCAATATTAAATGCAGTTACTGAGGAATCCAATTCAATTATTTCATTGCGCTGAAAGTTTAAAATTTGATTTATAGATTGTATCTCATTTATGTTCATCTCAAAGTATGACTGGATATGTCTTTTAGGAATAATTAATGTATGAAATTTTGTAACAGGATAACTGTCCCTAGTTGCATAAAAAAAATCATTTTCATATACAATTTCTTTTTCAAAATCTGGTTTTTGAATTTTACAAAACAAACAGTCCATAAACGCACCTCTTTTTTAACTATATTTTACTTTAAAAAACAATATAAACAGTGATAAAAGTAATGTAACTACATTTGCGATAATGATTGGTAAAGACAATATCAAAATTCCATAAATTAGCCACAAAAAAACTCCAAAACTAAATATTAGCCACATTGGTAATGATATATCTCTTGCGGTTTTCGATTTATAAATTTTTAATGCCTGCGGAACAAAAGCCACCGTTGTACATATAGCAGCTATAAAACCTATACTTTGAGTAAAGTTATCAAACATTTGTCATATATTCCTTACTGGAAGAATATCTTCCTTAAGTTTATTATTGTTTACAACAACATTATATGAATTTTTTTTTCCTTCAAATGATATTGCAGAAAAAACTGCATCATTTTTTATATGTAAAGCACATCCTCCCTCAATAGCAAAACAATTATCTAGAGCTTTATCTTTTAAAAATTTTGTTAAAGAAGGTTTTCTCTCTAGCTCTTCATCGTAGTGCGGACAACAGTTTCCAGAAACAAGCCCAAGGCAATCAATTATATTTAACTTTTCCTGCCAAGAGTCCGTAATCCCTTTTTCAAACCAACATATAGCTCCAGCGCTTACCCCGCTCATAATTATTCCTTTTTCATAAGCTTTTTTAAGTATGCTGTCTAAATGCCACTCTTTCCATACAGCCAACATGCTTTTTGTATTTCCTCCTCCTACAAAAATTATATCCTGATTAAAAATAAGTTTATCTAAATTTGGAGTTCTTTTAAAAAAATCTAGATGAGTTGGATTACATTCAAATTTTCCAAATGTTAAATAATAATTTTCTATA
Organism: Gammaproteobacteria bacterium; assembly: GCA_002698665.1. Lineage (GTDB taxonomy): Bacteria > Pseudomonadota > Gammaproteobacteria. The sequence continues at coordinate 4,518 of NZZP01000026.1, forward strand.
TAGGACTTATCATCACCTGTTGCGGTTGGGATAAAACATATATTCGGGGGCTTCGAACTTACTTGAGATAAGATATATTTTTCTATAATGCCCTTCCCAGGATTTCTACCAAAACCACCTCCACCGATTGCTATTACTTGCTTATCCATTTTCATATATTTTAAAATTATTTAACTAACATTTTCCATAGAGTATCAAATCTATTGTTATCAACACTTCTATTAAATACATATATAACGTGTTCTTTATTATTTGCTTGCTTATGAATCTCTATACCCCATAAACCTCTAATTTCATTTGGTGCCATAGAATATCTTATATCAATAATTCGATTTGCAAATTTATTTGATACAGCAACATATCCATCAGAAAACCATTTAAAACGCTCTATATCCTTATATTGTTGAGAGTTCTTGTCAAGCCAAGGAAAAGATTTTTCTATATTAAGTTTTTCGATTTTAGAACCTGTAAATATTTTTTCACCAAAACCAACTCTTACAGCATCAACATAAAAAAATTTATCTGTACTATATATAATTTTCCAGACTAGTAAATTTGCAAAACTAGGTTTAGCCTCTATAGCATTAAATTTATGTCCCCGATCAAGCGCTAATTGCTGACCAATCTTAATTGCTCTTTCGTGCTGAATATATCCAAACATAAGGTATACAAAAATCCATAAAATTGCTAAGCGTGAGAAAATTTTAGCTTTTTTTATAATAGCAAGAATTACAAGTATAAATAATGGTATTGTAAACAAAGGGTCAATAATCGAAATAATATCAAATGAAACTCGATAATCACTAAATGGCCAAAATAATTGTGTGCCATAAGATGTGCAACTATCTATAAATGCGTGAGTTAGGTATCCTAAAGACGAAAATAAGTAAATCTGCCAAAAACTGATATTTAATTTTTTCGCAAAAACATAATAAAAAAATAATGCGCATATTAATCCACCAATAGGAATAAATATAAGTGAATGAGTGAATTGCCTATGAAATTCTAAGGCAAGTATTGGGTCGCTAGAAGACCTAATTAGTACGTCTAAATCAGCAGCCATTCCTGCAAAAAAGCCAAAAATTGCCGGTATTAACGTATTTTGATTTTTTGCTTTTTGTTGCGCTGCTACAGCACCAACCACTCCTTGTGTAAACGGATCCATATAATTACCTTAATATTTTAATTTCTGAAATTTCTATTCTAATTTTTTCTTCACCATTTTTAAAAATTGACGAAAAAACCATTAAATTTTTATGCTCATTAGAAAAAAAGAAAAAGTTTGTTTTCTTTCCAGATTTATACTGAGCTGAATACCCATTATATTTTTTTCCTTTTATAGTAATTTCTTGATTATCCTTATAATCATATTGATAAGATTTTAAATTTTTTTTTGACAGCACATTGTAATTGTCATTTATATTTGGATAATCTTCCATAAGTAATAAAATCATTGTAAGAGGATCATAAATATCATTCTCCGATATAATTTTTGTATCAATATTATTATCATTAATTATTGCTATATTTTTATTTATAAGAACTCTATAAAAGTCTTTATTATCTTTATAAAGATATTTTTTTGGAGTTAACTTATCATTATCAACTATAATTTCAGCTATTTCTTCTCTAAAGCCTTTATTTGCAATTGCTGCTAAAAAATTTCCATCGTACACTGTACTTAATAGTATTTGATTTTCATTTTTTTTTAATTTTAGCTGCATTATTCCCGCCTCAATATTTTTATAATAAAAAACATAATTTGCTTCAACTTCAGATAATTTGATATCCTTTGAAGTAGCAAAAGGCGAAAGTAGCAAAAATACTAAAATTATACTTTTTCTAATCATAGTGCTATTTGATCTAATTAATAAATATTGTATATTATGAATTATATTATCCAAAATCACACTGCTTTAATTTTTACAGATTTAGATGCTACATTTTTAGATAAAGACAATTTTTCTTTTGCGAATAATGTTGATATTGCTAATAAATTAGTTTCATCAGGTAACTATGTAATATTTAATACTAGTAAGACATTTGCAGAAATAATTCATTTCTTTGAAAAACACTCTATTTCCTTTCCTTTTATATGTGAAAATGGAGCTGCAATTTACCTGCCTCCCGGCATAATTGACTCCCAAAAAAATAAAAGAGCTCAATTTGAAATACTATTTGAATCAAAAAGAATTGATTCCTCAATAAGAAATTTTAAAAAAATTTTGAAGAAAAGATTTGGTCCAAATATAATTTTCTTTAATGATTTAAGTCATTCAGAACAAGTAAAACTTTCTGGATTAGAAGACGATAATCTTAAGCTAGCAGTTAAACGAGAATATAGTGAACTAATTCTATTCAATTCTATTGGCAGCAAGCAAATTGATGAATTGTACAACTTTGTAAAATTTCACAATTTTCAGCTTATAAAAGGCGGTAGATTCTTCCACTTGTCCTATGATTGTAATAAAGGATTTGCTATGCAAGTACTTGTCAATACATTTAAAAAATATTACTCTAATAGGGAATTTATAACTATCGCATTAGGTGATAATGAAAATGATATAGGTATGTTGAATCAAGCTAATTATCCATGTTTAATTAGTGGTGGTGATGATAAACTAATTTCAAAAAAAATAAATTCTGAAAATTTAATTATTAGTAAGCAAACTGCTCCAGAAGGCTGGATAGAGTGTATTAATAATACTTTTAAAATGATAAGGGGATAAAAATCGCAGATTTTCATCAAAATGGTGTAGTAAGTACACTTCATAATATTTCTAATAGATCCATTAATGATCTTGAGAAAGAACTCATTTTATTTTCAAAAAAAAGACCTATAGATTTAATTTTACCATCGCTTTATTCTGAAATTGAGGGACCAGCATTAAAAAATATTGTACAAATTTTATCAAAAATAAAATATTTAAATCATATTACCATTGGTTTAGACAAAGCAAACAAGACTCAATTTATTAAAGCAAAAAAATTCTTTTCCAAACTTAATCAATCTCATTCAGTTATCTGGAATGATGGACCAAGAATGAAAAAGCTCGACCAAATACTTTCAAAAAAAAGTTTAGCTCCTGGTGAGCCAGGTAAAGGCAGAAATGTTTGGTACTGCATGGGTTATGTTTTAGCTAGAGATGAGGCAAGATCTATTGCACTTCACGATTGTGACATACTAACTTATGACAGGGAATTATTAGCAAGGCTAGTTTACCCAGTCGCAAACCCGCTTTTTAATTACGAATTTTGCAAAGGTTATTATCCAAGAATTGGTGGAAATAAGTTAAATGGCAGAGTAACAAGGTTACTGGTGACTCCGCTTCTAAAAGCATTAAGGAAAGTTATTGGGCATAGAGATTACATAGAATTTATAGACGTTTTTCGATACCCACTAGCTGGGGAATTTTCATTTAGAAGCAGGATGCTTAAAGAACTAAGAATACCAAGTGATTGGGGGCTAGAAATTGGAATTTTATCTGAAATGCAAAGAAATCATGCTCAAAATAGAATTTGCCAAGTTGATATAGCAAAAGCATATGACCATAAACATCAAAAAATATCTCTCAACGACAAAACAAAAGGATTATCAAAAATGTCTATAGATATTTCTAAAACATTAATTAGAAAGCTTGCCGCACAAGGGGATACTTTTACCTACAATAACCTAAGGACTATAAAAGCAACATACTATAGAACCGCTCTAGACCTTTTAGAAATATATCATAATGATGCTAAATTAAACGGCCTAGATATAAATATTAATGATGAAGAAATTGCAATAGAGATGTTTGCAAATAATATTATTGTTGCTGGGCAAGAATTTTTAGATAACCCCAATCAAAATCCGTTAACACCTAATTGGAATCGGGTACAAAATACATTACCAACTTTTAAGGAGCAGTTTATTCAAGCCGTTTCTGACGACTCAAAAATATAATTTATTTACATTATGATTAAACAAGATTTATCATTACGAATTGAAAAACATCTTTTAAAAATATACGAAGATATAAAATCAACTGAAGATATCAAAAATCTAGCTAATGATTTAACTATTTATATTGAAAATACATTAAGTAAAAAGACTGTGCCATTAAAAAATATTAATAAATGGTCAGAGAATGACGTTGTTTTAATATCATATGCAAATTCATTAACTGATAAAAAACAGAAACCATTAATAACATTAAATCATTTTCTTGAAAAAAACTGTAAGGATTTGGCTTCAATTGTTCATATATTACCTTTCTTTCCATCAAGTTCTGACCACGGTTTTTCTGTAATAGACTATTATTCTGTTGATAAAGCATTTGGTGATTGGTCTGATATAAAATCAATCTCGAAAAATTTTTCAATAATGTGTGATGTTGTAATAAATCATGGATCAGCTAAAAGTGAGTGGTTTTCAAATTTTGTAAAAGGAAACGGCCCAGGATCAAACTATTTTTTAACTGCTGACAATAGTATGGATTTATCAAATGTTACACGACCAAGAACTAGTAATTTACTATCAAAAGTAAATACATCCTCAGGAGAACAATACGTTTGGTGCACTTTTAGCGAAGACCAAGTTGATTATAATTTTGAAAATTATGAAGTACTGAAAGAATTTGTTTCAATAATATCATTTTATTTAAATAAAGGTGTTTCAATTTTTAGGTTTGATGCAGTTGCTTTTTTATGGAAAAAAGTTGGTACAAATTGTATAAATCTTCCACAAACGCATGAAATTGTGCGCTTGTTCAGAACAATTATTGACTATTTGTCCTCTGATGCAATTTTAGTCACAGAAACAAATACGCCTGCGAGAGAAAATGTGTCATATTTTGGTAATGCAAATGAAGCACATTGGATTTATAACTTTTCTCTTCCGCCTATTTTGATATATTCTATTCTTAAAGGTAATGCCTCATATCTTGAAAAATTAACTATGAGCTTGCCCCCAGCTCAGCTTGGCTCATCATACTTAAACTTTATTGCTTCACATGATGGGATAGGACTTCGACCTGCCGAAGGAATATTGAGTAAAACGGAAATAAATAATTTTATATCCCAAATGAAAAAAAATGGTGGTCTTATATCCTACCGTGCAGATAAGGACGGCAAAAGTAATCCTTACGAAATAAACATTTCACTGTTTGATGCAATGACCGAGACATTTGGTGGTGAAACCAATTCAATAATTGACAGATATTTATGTATACACACAATAATGATGTCTCTAGAAGGCGTTCCAGGTCTGTATATACATAGCCTTTTTGGAACCCAAAATGATTATAAGCTATACGATTTAAACAAACACAATAGGGATCTAAATAGACATATCTATACAATGGATGAGATTGATAATTTATTAAATGATCAAAATAAAAATAAAATATTTTATGAGTTGAAAAGATTACTAAGCATTAGGAAGAAACAAAAAGCTTTTCATCCAAATGCAGTTCAATTTACACTACATTTAGGTAATAATTTTTATGGGATCTGGAGACAAAGCCAAGACAAAACTCAAAGTATTTTTTGCATAACAAATATGACCGATAAAGTACAAGATTTCTCTTTGATGGACATTAACTTAATTGGTTTTGATAAATGGAAAGATCTTATAAATAATGAAAATATCAATAATATAAATTCAAGTATTACACTTAGCCCTTATCAATCGATATGGCTAAGTAATCAATAATATATTTTGGTTATAAATTTCTGTCGTTATTATTTTGAAATAAAAAATTTTCTAGTAACTTTTTTTTCATCGCTTCAGAAAGAATATTTTTAACTTGCGTGCAGTTATAGAGACTACTTAAATTCTTATCGTGTAAATTTACTAATAAATTCTTCTTATCAAATTTTAATTTGTAATCTTTATTAATAATTTGACTATCAAAATCATTTTTCGAATAAAAACTCCCGAGCGAATATAGATTATCTTCTTTTTTATTTTTTACAAAAATAGTATTTCCATTATTCCAATAATCATTCTTATATATAAGCCCAATTTTTTTTTCTGTGAAGATTAATGTCAGGTTTTTATTAGGCGAATAGTTGAATACCTTATTTGAATCTTTTACTCCAATAGTGTTTAAAAAATTACAAGAATAATATTCGCCTTTTTCGAATTGATTCAAGATGGCAT
>NZZP01000027.1 GCA_002698665.1 Gammaproteobacteria bacterium
TGGACCAGCAAAAAATCTACATGGCGCTACTTATGTAGTTGATTTAATAATTAAATCAAGAACACTTGATAATCATAATGTCGTATGTGATATTGAATTCGCTCATAATATACTTAAAGATTGTATAGCGAAATATAATTATCTTAACTTAGATGATATTGATGAGCTGAAGAATAAAATTACAACAACAGAATTTATGGCTAGACAATTAGTTGATGATTTCGCAGAAAAAATTCATATTCTTAAAGATAGTTCAAATGTGGATATACAAAACATCTATTCGATAAAGATGACTCTTAATGAATCACACAAAGCATCTGCGTCATATGAGAAAGTTTTTAATGAATGAGAAAGATTTATTTTATTATACCAACATTTAATGATGCTATAACTGGTGGTACCATGTATGACCTACAGCTATGTCGTTATCTTAAAAAAATATATATTAATGTAAATACAATATTTGTAGATCATAGAATCGATCATAAAAAGTTATTCGCTAAAATACAATTACTTCCTAAGCACTCAATTATCTATATTGATGGATATATAGCAGATAAAATAACTGGATTCATGAGAAAAAGAAAAAATATTTGTATATTGATTCATCATCCTAAATCTCTAGAATATTCTGATCGAATGATTAATCTAAATCTATTTTTTAAAGAGAAATTTGCATTTAGTAATGCTAAATCAATTATGACTGTTAGTAAATATATGAAACGTACCATTAATAAGTATCTAACTAAGAAAGTAAATGTGAATATTATAAAGCCGGGTATTGACCAGTCATTTTTTAAATGTGTTATTAATAAAAACTCACATAATATATTAACTATAGGAAATATAATCCCTAGAAAAGGCTATATTTGGCTGATAAAATCATTAAGTAAATTAGATTGTGACTGGCATCTTAATATAATTGGTAAATATGAAAAGGATGATGAATACTATAAATTTCTCATAAAGACAATTAAGAGTTATAACATTGAGAATAAAATATCATTTCTTGGTACTATTTCTTCTAAAAAATTATGCAAATATTTAGTAAATTCAAAATTATTTGTATTAACTACATATTATGAGGGATTCGGTATGTCACTTTTAGAAGCTTCTATTGCGGGGTTGAAGGTAATTACAACAGATTTGCCAGTTTTACGTGAAACATTGAGAAACCGTGATGTCTTGTTTATCACTAAGAATGATCATACTTCTCTAGCAAATTCAATTAACATATGTTTATCGGGCGAACCTGTTAAGAAAAGTAAAAATAATTATATATATAGCTGGGAAAGAGCTGCACTGGAGTTCAAACAAATTAACCATGGATAAAAATAGATTTTCTAAATCTTGGATTAATTCTAGGGAAGAATATGACAAATATTCAAGATCAAATATTCTCTTAGAGAGAATGAAACTAGAAAAAAAGAAGTTCACTCGTATAATAGATTTAGGCTCAGGTAATGCTTCTTTTTTACGATGGTGTTATTTTGTAGGTCTTAATTTTGATGAAATGACATTAGTTGATTATGATAAAAAACTCATGAATGATTTTTACCCTAAGACTAAGTCATTTTTATCTAAGTATAACATTCAACTTATTAAGAAGTCCCCGTCTAAGTTTATTATTGAAAAAAACCAACATCATTCAGAGAGAATTATTAACCTTAAATTATCAGATCTCAATAATGTTTTAAATGAGATCAATAATTACGATATTATAAGTCTATCAGCAATTCTTGATATCGCATCCAAAAAACTCATACATGATTTATTTTCATTGTTATCTAATAAAAAAATATTATATTTCTCCATATGCTTTGATGGAACTATAAAATTCATACCTATTGATATATATGATAAATATATTATATCTAATTTTAACCAACATCAATCATCTGATAAAAGTTTTGGTTATGCACTTGGCAAAGATGGAATCAAATATGCAACTGCCTTAGCTAAAAAAAACTTTTTTAAAGTTAAAACAAAAGATTCATCTTGGTACATTGATTCTAAAAATTCAGAAAACAAGATTTTTTGCAAATTATATCTTGATACGATATATAAAGCATTACGCAAAGATCATATGGTTGATAGAGATATGTTAGATAAATGGTATTTCACCAAAAAAGAAGTAATTCAGTCAGGCAAGATTAATATAAGAGTCGGGCATAAAGATATCCTAATAGAAACCTGATGTCTTTAAGTAATTCTTTAAAATATGCATCTTCGATATTATTAATATTCATAATAATTGATCACTATGGGAAACATATATTACAATTATTATTAAGTATTAACATTAGCTATATTTTTATTGTAATCTTAATTAGTACAATTCAGTATATACTTTCAGCATATAGATGGATGTATATCTCCAAGTATACAAATCTGAATATTGATTTTTATGATTCAATAAAATTTTATTATATATCATCATTTCTAAATAACATTTTGCCTGGTGGAATAATTGGAGATATTTTCCGAATTTATAAAACATCGGAAAATAAAAATGAATTCTATAAGATTGGAAAATCATTTCAATCTGTTGTATTTGAGAGACTATCTGGCCAGTTAATGTTATTTTCTTTTTTTATTATATCACTTACTATATATTTCCTCCGTGAAGAGAGATATCTTGCTTTTGTATATTTCCTATTCCCATCAATCCTTGTTTATTATGTAGTGCGATATTTTATAAAAAAAAGAATAAGACAGGCTATACAAAAAAAAGAAATTGAAAGTAATTTTTTCAAAATATTTACTGGTGAAGTATTCTGGCGTCATTTTTTTATATCTTTCTTTGTTATCTTATCTTATATTCTCATATATATGATATCTGCGGTCTCGCTAGGTTTAGAAATTGATTATTTAGCATTCATGGTTTTCTCACCAATTATTCTATTCTCTATGACTTTGCCAATTAGTATTGGAGGGTGGGGAGTGAGAGAATTGACCGCATTACTCGTTTCTTTATTAATAGGATTATCAGCATCAGCCAGTATAAGTGTCTCGATAATATATGGCCTTATAAATTTAATATGTTCACTGCCAGGTTTATACTTTTTGTTACCATTAAAGTTAAGATAAATCTAAATCTAATAAAATGTCATTTCCCATTTTATAATGATTTATTTTATAATCATTTATATCATTCATTCTGATTTTTTTTTCTAAAATAAAACTACTCCTACCTTTACCTATTATAATAGGACTAACACATAGATGTAATTTATTCAGTAAGTTACTATTCAAGAAACTTGATACCGTTTTACCACCTCCTTCAATGAAAACTATTTTTTTATTTAATTTAGTCAGTAAATTGGTTACATCTTTTAAATCAAAATAATCTTTTACAAGAGGTAATTGAAAAATGTTATCAGCATTACATTTAATATTATCACTAATAATTTTATATCCATTATTATCTTTATTTTTAAATACATGAAATTTTTTATTTAATGAATTACTTTTATCTAAAATTATTCTCATTGGACTTGGTCCTTTAACAAGACGGGTTGTTAGTCTCGGGTTATCAAGTGAAACTGTATGGGCACCTACTAAAATTATATCAGAAATCCCTCGTAACATATGAATATGTTCTAGATTATCTTCCGAACTAATATATTTAGATTCACCTGAGTTTGTTGCAATAAAGCCATCTAATGTTTGTGCCAAGTGTGCAATTATATATGGTGATTCACTATCATTAAGAATTATTGGCAGGTATAAATCTAAATAATCAGAACAGCATTTATTTAATTCAAAATTCTTTCTAAGTACCTGCCTATTCAAAATATCATATGTAAATGAATACTTTGTCCCTCTAATTTGTATAGCAAATGATACTTTATTCTGATTATTACTAATTTGGTGATATGCTTCTTTTACAGCTAAAATTAGTGACCAAGCAGTTTTTTTTGATATACTGTTTTTAACAGATTTTTTTTTCATAGTTTTATGAGTTATCTTAAAAATATCCTAGTAAATACGGTTTCGGGCGCTCTCATTTTAGTCCCTATACTCATATTCATTCATTTTACATATCATTATTTATCTAATTATAGCCCAATACCTTCATTATACTATTTTTATGCATCCATGAATTTTGGTCCTCTATACCTTGCTCTAAATTTCTATTTAACAGGATTGCTAGCTAGATTTTTCACTAATAATTTAAGCTTTAATAACTTATAGAATTGTTGGGTTAGGGGAGTCTCCGTATACATCATCTGGATCGAAAACTTTTTCTTTTTCTGTAAATTTTAATTTAGCTTTAGTGCCATCATATTTGATTTCTCGATAGAAACATGAGTAGTAACCAACATGACAGCTTGCATTACCCGTTACTTTCACTTTTAGCCAGATACAATCCTGATCATCATCAATTAAGATATTTATAACTTTTTGAACAAAACCACTGGTTGAGCCTTTGTGCCAAATACAATTCCTGCTTCTACTGAAATAATGAGCTTCACCTTTTTTTATAGTTAGTTCTAGCGCCTCTTTATTCATATAAGCATGCATTAGGAGAACACCGCTATCAGCATCTGTTGTGACAACAGGTATAAACCCATCATTTGAAAACTTAGGGCTTAAGCTATTTCCTTCTTCTACTTCTTTAACGCTTTTTCTTTCTTCAAACATAACTATTTATTATTAAATTTTGATTTACGTATAAATACCTTGCCACAATAATAACATTCTACACTTCCATCTTCATCACTAACTTTTAAAAAAATTTGTGGATGCATGCCACTTTGTTGGTCACCTGAACAGCTTACCTGATTCACATCATCTTCTATAACTTTTATATTTGAAATACGCATAATTAAAGTGAACTAAAATCTCCTAGTTTCATGAGTCTTTCCCTAAATCTTTCTTTTATTTCTTCCGTTAAAAATTTTAGATCTAAAGCTTTTTTCATTTTATCTATATTTTTTATATCATTAAATAAAATATCGGATATATCATATACGCTCATACTATTTTTTTCGCGTTTAGAAATTTCTACTTCATCTCCTGATTTAAATTTTCCAGTTTCCAAAACCCTTAAATATGATCCTAGTAGGCAGCTTTGAGAAAATATCTTTGGGAAGTCCCTATTATTCATTTTTATACCCACTTTATAGCATGGTATGCGTGGTTGTGAGATTTGTAATATACAGCTACCAATACTGATTTCATCTCCAATATTCAAATCTTTTTCATTAAAATTATCTATAGTCAAGTTTTCACCAACCAAGCCAAAATCATTAAAATCTTGATTAAGTCTTTCAGACCAAAATTTATAATGTTGAAATGAGTATGCATATATAGCTTTATCATAACCCCCATGAACTTTGAGATCGGCTTGAAGGTCACCGTCTATACCAACATCACCAACATTTACTAAACCATCTATAGGTTTTTTATATATACTTGTGATAAGCTCTTTGCCATTAAATATAATTTTTTTCGGCTCAGATATATTTATTGATAAAATCTTCATTATTGATTACTAATTATTAATTATTATGAAAAAGGATATCTTAAGATGACATCATATACAATAAACTGGATACTATTATTATTATTATCTGCACTTTGGGGCGGAGCATTTACCCTAAATAAATATGCCTTAGAGGTTTATAGCCCAGAAACCCTAGTTAGTGCACGTTTATTGATTGGTTCAGTCATATTAATATTGTGCGTCCTATTAATCACAAAAAAATTGCAGATAAGACTATCTGACTGGAGATATTATCTTTTTATGAGTTTAGTTGGCATTGTAGCTCCATTTCTGCTCATATCTTATGGTCAAATTGGCATTGATAGCTCTTTAGCAGGGATTCTAATGTCAACTATGCCCATTTCAACATTGTTACTATCTCACATATTCCTAAAAGATGAGTTTTTGACAAAGCAAAAGTTATTTGGTTTTCTAATTGCTTTTACCGGAGTGATTATTTTAATAATGCCTGGGAAGACATCTCTTCAAAACAGCCTAATTGATGGTTTACAGTCTGAACTTATGGTTATATCAGGCGCGGTATTATATTCTTTTGCAGCAATTTTTGGCAAAAGGTTCAAGATAACAGACCCCTTGAATGCCTCTACTGGAACAATTCTTTATTCTGCTATAATAATGATGATATATATGCTTTTTCAATCAGAATCATTGCCAGAAAAAATGGGTGACATCAATCATATTATTGCTGTTTTAATTCTGGGAATATTCTGTACTGCTATAGCAACAATAATATATTTCCAGATTCTACAGACTTCTGGTGCAACTTTCATATCAATAATGAACTACCTGATCCCAGTTTGGGCCATAATATTTGGTGTAATATTTTTTGCAGAACAAGTCACATCAAACTACATTATAGGCTTAATTGTTATAATATTAGGTATACAACTATCACAGACTAACCAAAAACAGGGTAGAACAACTCTATAGGTATGACTATTTCATGTTATATTTAGTGATAGAGAGGTGCATAATATGAGCAATAATGAAAAAATTGAAGCCGCAACTTTTAGAAGAATTATTTCACATTTAAGAGACAACCCTGATGTACAAAATATTGATTTAATGAACCTAGCTAATTTTTGCAGGAACTGTATATCTAAATGGTATGTTGCGGAATCTGAAAAAAATGGAGAGCATATATCTTACGATGATGCACGAAGTTTGGTTTATGGCATGCCATATGAAGAATATAAAAAAAAATATCAAAAAGAGGCAACTAAAGAGCAACTTGAGAAATTTAATGAAAAACGAAAAGAAAAATAACATCTCTTTATCTGATGAAGATTTATTGAGATATAATAAGCATATTTTACTCGATGAGATTGGGATAGATGGGATAGAATTGTTAAACACAAAGCATATTGCCATAATAGGATTGGGCGGTATAGGTTGCCCTCTTGCTCAATATTTATCCACCTCTGGTATAGGAACCATCACTCTAATTGACTCAGATATAATCGAGGAGACTAATTTACAACGGCAAGTTCTTTACACAGGTCTTGATATTGGAAAATATAAGGTTGACATTGCCTCTACTAAGATAAAAAAAATGAACCCTAAGCTTAATGTTTTCACTTCTAAATTACGATTTTGCAAAGATACTAGCAAAATTATTCGCAATGTAGACATGGTAATAGATGCCACTGATAATTTTTCAACCAGAACAGCTATAAATGCTGCCACTATTAAATATAAAAAACCATTAATTATGGGTGCTGCTATTGAGATGCAAGGACAGATATCCGTTTTTAGAAATGATCATAAAGACATGCCTTGCTATAATTGTTTATATTCAGATATTGAAGACCAAGCGACAAGTTGTATGAATCAGGGAGTGCTATCATCTCTAACAGGAGCAGTAGGGTCTATACTTGCAACCGAAGCTATTAAAGTTTTACTGTCAATGAGTGAGACTTTAGAAAGCAAGTTATTACTAATTGATTTCAAAAATATGATTTTTAGAAATATAAAGATTGTCAAGGATAAAAAATGTTGCGTTTGTAATGAATTATGATTAGAGATAAATTGTCGAGGAAGTTTGAATATTTAAGAATATCTATAACTGATAAATGTAATTATAGATGCAGTTATTGTATGCCATCAGATGTATTTGGTAGTAATCATAAATTCTTAAAGAAAGATGAATTATTATCTTATGAAGAAATAATTTATATCGCTAGAGAGTTGAAACATTTTGGTCTTAGGAAAATAAGATTAACTGGTGGCGAACCTATGCTCAGAAAAAATATTCAATTGTTAATTGGTAAATTAAAAAATGAAGCAGGGATTGAAGAAGTTCATATGACATGTAATGGATCACTTTTATCAAAAGAGAACATTAGAGAATTAAAGAGATCTGGATTAGACTCAATAACCATTAGCCTTGATAGTATATCTAAACACATTGGTAAAAAACTAAACCCCACTCATACTGATAACAAAAAGGTAATTGATAACATCTATCATGTACTAGACCATTATGGAACCTTGAAATTGAATAGTGTAATTATTAAGAATATAAATGAACAGGAAATCATCCCTATAGTAAATCAATTCAAAAACGATAATGTTAATATAAGATTCATAGAATATATGGATGTAGGAGAATCTAATAATTGGGATAAAGATAAGGTCATAACATCTAATCAAATAAAAAAAATAATATCGCAGAAATATTCAATACAACAAGAGCCCACTATAAAATCGTCTACTTCTGAAAAATGGATCTTGAATAATTACGCTGCGACACTTGGATTTATATCATCTATATCTAAGCCTTTTTGTAATGATTGTAATCGTGGAAGATTATCCGCAGATGGAAAATTTTATACATGTCTTTTTTCTACTTTTGGTCACGATTTATCTAATCACATAAGAAATCAGGACCGAGAAATGCTTAGATTATTTTTTCAAAATATATGGAGCAGCAGAATAGATCAGTATTCAAAGTTACGTTCCATTGCTAATCACCCTTCTAATAATGCTAGTAAGATAGAAATGTCATACATAGGTGGATGAATTTTTATTCTAGTGTACAATATTTTTAGAGGATAAAAGCTGTATGTATCTAATTCTAAGCTATTTTTGTTATTTAATTGCTATACTTGCAGGCTATACGGCGGCTTATGGGATATTAATTCAAATGTTTCCCGATTATGGGTTACTAGAACTTTCTATAGGATTTGTCGGGACTGCGATGTTTTTTCCTCTTATACCTCTTTATCCTGCAATAAGCAATGGTGATTGGACAATAGCAATTGTCTGTTACATATTTATTATGTTCGGAGTAATCTTAGGTAATTATTCTAGAAAATCGAAAGCATAAGGCTTAACAAATTTTTTGATTTTTGTTGATCTAAGTGCTAATTTTGTTGATTATAGATAAGATTATACTTATCATACATGGGCAACTCATGAAAGTACAAGTTAAATATTTTGCAAATATCAAGGATTTAATGGGTAAGGATACTGAAGATATTAAGGATATGAATTCTATTACAGTGGGTGAATTATGGTTAAACTTGACTAAGGATATGGATATTCAAATAAAAGTTCTATATGCTGTTAATCAAGTTTATGTTAGTAAAGATTATAAATTAAATGATGGAGATGAAATAGCTTTTTTCCCTCCAGTAACAGGTGGTTAGATATGAAAATAGAAATTATAGATGATAAATTTGATCCTTGGCAATCCTTGGTAGATTATAAAAAAAATGAATTACAAAATGATCCTAAGATAGGAGCTTCTTCAATATTTTTAGGAACCATGAGAGATTTCAATGAAGATTATGATGTAGACGCTATGCATTTAGAACACTATCCTGGTATGACAGAAAAATATCTTGAAAATATTGTACAAACTGCGATAAAAAAATATAAACTTATTGGTGGACTTGTTATTCATAGGGTTGGATTACTAGAACCAACTGATCCGATAGTATTAGTAGCTACTTGGTCAGATCATAGAGATAGCTCTTTTAGTGCTACCAGGGATATTATGGAGTCTCTGAAATCAGAAGCACCTTTTTGGAAAAAAGAATCTACTGACAAAGGTTTTAGGTGGGTCCAGCCTGTAGATAAAACAGAATCTAGTAATGAAATTCAATAAAGTTATACTTGCATATTCTGGCGGGCTTGATACATCTGTAATAGCAAAATGGTTAATGGAAAAATATAAATGTGAAGTCATAACTTTTACAGCAGACATTGGACAAGGTTCAGAAACTAGAGATGCCAGAGCTAAAGCAAAGAAATTAGGCATAAAGAAAATTTATATTGAAGACTTAAAAGAAGTTTTTGTTAAAGATTATGTTTATCCAATGTTCAGATCTAATGCTATTTATGAAGGTGAATATCTGTTAGGGACATCTATTGCTAGACCTCTTATTAGTAAGAGATTGATTGAAATTGCAAAAAAAGAAAAAGCAGATGCCATATGCCATGGAGCAACTGGTAAAGGTAATGATCAAGTCAGATTCGAGTTATCTGCTTATGCACTTAACCCAAAAATTAAAATTATTGCCCCTTGGAGAGAGTGGGCATTTAAATCCAGAAAAGATTTAGTTAGATATGCTAGATTGCATAAAATCGCTATTGATTTTGATTCTGGCAAAAAAAGCCCATACTCTATGGATGCAAACATACTACATACTTCTTATGAAGGTGGTATTTTAGAGGATCCTTGGAAAAGCCCAGATGAGTCAATGTGGTTAAGAACAGCCTCAATTGAAAAATCATCAAATAAGCCCGATATTATAGAGCTAGAATTTAAAAATGGCGATGTAAAAAAGATTAACAAGAAAATGCATAGTCCTGCGAAAGCTCTTGCATATCTTAATCGTTTAGCTGGTAAGCATGGTATAGGCAGAATAGATATAGTAGAAAATCGTTACGTTGGTATGAAGTCAAGAGGGTGCTATGAAACACCTGGAGGAACTATTTATCATAAAGCTCATAAAGCTATTGAATCTATCACAATGGATAGAGAACTGCTTCACTTGAAGGAAGACTTGACCAATAGATATACCAAGTTGATTTATAATGGCTATTGGTTTAGTCCAGAGAGAGAAAGTCTGCAAAGTCTAATTGACCAGTCACAGAAAAAAGTTTCTGGCGTCGTTAAATTAAAACTCTATAAAGGAAATATAATTGTAATGGGAAGAAAATCTCCGAATTCTCTCTATAGTGAAGATTTGAGTACCTTTGAAAAAGATTCAGGCGACTATAACCAGAAAGATGCGGAAGGTTTCATTAAAGTAAATTCAGTGAGATTGAGAAATAGATAACTAACGATTATTTAATCCTATCTAGTATAACAGTAAATTGGACTGAATTTTTTCTGTATTGTTCAATTTTAATAGGTATAAAATCATAATCTATAGCATACCACGTAAGAGTACTTCTTTTATTATTCTCTATAGATCTTTTAATAACAATAGCATTTACTTTCCCAAGAATACTATCTATAACTTCATTTGAGTAAATTGTATAAATATATTTTCTTAATCTCCCTTTATCAATAATGTTATATGCTTTTTCAAAAACACCATTTCTCATTGAGTTCTGATAATCAATTTGAACTGATAATCTATCCAGAGAATACTCTAAATCCATATGTTCAGTCTTTTTTCCATTAGTTAGGCTATAGGCATAATTTTCATTTAAATTAAAAAATGTTTTGATTACTTCTTCTTTATCTCTCTTTTTTCTAGAGAATATATATGATACTGGGTCAACTTTATCGCCATGTTTTTTAAAAACTGATGTTTCTTTCCTATCATCTTTTTTAAGTTTAAAAATACCATCCGTTCTACTTATTATTTGAAATGTAAAATCAGATTCACTCTTAGATAGAATATAAGTAGTTGAAGCAAAATGAATGTTGCTTTTATATAGTTTATAATCGTGTTTGGATATAATTTCGTTTTTAGAATAAGTAGGATATGAGAAAGATAGTGACACTATTACTATCAAATAAGAAATTAGAGTATATGCTCTATAGGACATTCTAGCACCTCTCCATCAAAAAGACATTTATCATTTTTTAGCTCTATGTGTTTTTCTATAAACCATTTTATAGCGATTGGATAAATTTCATACTCAATTTTATGAACTTTTTCTTTCAATGTTTCTTCTGTATCATCTCTTTTTACATTAACCTGACCCTGTATAATTACAGCACCACCATCTAATTCAGAATTCACAAAATGAACTGATGCACCATGTGAACTATCATTTGATTCTAATACTTTCTTATGAGTATTTAAGCCTTTATGTTTAGGTAGAAGAGACGGATGGATATTTAAAATCTTACCACGAAATTCATCCGTTATGTATTCTGGTAAAATTTTCATATATCCTGCAAGTATTAATAATGATACTTCATGTTTTTTGACAAGATCTTTAATTATAGCAAGATATGGTTTTTCTGTATCAATAACAATAGTATCAATATTATTAGTTCTAGCAATTTCTAACCCTTTAGCCATACTATTATTAGATACCACGGCAACAATTTCCATATTGATAAAACCAGAATTGATTTTATTAATTATATTTTTTAGGTTCGACCCATTTCCCGAAATAAAGATAATAGATTTAGTCATTAATATATACAATAGGTTTATTATCTTTTTTATCAGATATCTCTCCAACTATCATAGGTTTAAATTTAGTTTTCGATATTATTTTTTTTACTTTGTTATAATCATTTTTATCTATGATTATAATCATGCCTAATCCACAATTAAAAGTTTCCAACATATCATATATAGATAATTTTGCTTTATCTTGTATTAATTGAAACAATTTTGGTATTTTCCATGAGTATAAATTTATATTTGCAGATAATTTATCCGGTATTATTCTGGGCAGGTTCCCGGTTATGCCGCCTCCAGTGATATGTGACACTCCATGGATATCTATTTGAGATGTTAATTTATTAATTAACTCAACATATAACTCTGTCGGTTTTATTAAGGAGTTCTTTAAATTAATATTTTTATATTCTTTATGTATAGATAATATATTTTCATCGATAAGTTTATTAATAAGCGAAAAACCATTTGAATGTAAACCACTCGACTTAAAGCCTATTATTATGTCACCTTTTTTGACTCTGGAGCTATTAATTATATTTTTTTTGTCAACTATGCCAACACAAAATCCAGCTAAGTCATATTCATTATTTTTATACATGCCTGGCATTTCAGCAGTTTCACCACCAATAAGTGGTATGTCTATAGATTTACAAGCTCTGTTTATACTTTTTAGCACAGTTGAATGCAAATTAATGTTAATCTTTCCTGTGGATAGGTAGTCGAGGAAAAAGAGAGGTTTGGCCCCTGTTGTAATAACATCATTTACACACATAGCTAAAAGATCTTGACCAATATATCTATGATTATTTAAAAGGTTTGCTATCTTAAGCTTGGTTCCTACACCATCTGTACCAGATACAATTACAGGATTTTTCAGTTTTGCCATATTTAATTTATATAAACTTGCAAAACCGCCTATGCCCTCTAAAACATTGGAAATTTTACACTGTGAGTTTTTAGTAAGAGTGTCGATTAGTTTATCTGCTTTCTTGATGTTTACACCAGATTTCTTATAAGTTATCTTGTTAAGTGTTTTATTCATGTTTTAATGATCAGAGTTTAATTATATATTAATCTATGGAATATATACAGTTATGAAAGAGACAAAACTAGATAAAAATCAGATACCTATAAATTTCGACTTTATATCAAATAAGACTTTTGAAAATTTTATAGTAGGAAAAAACATGATTGCTCTTAAAATATTAAAAGATTTAGCCTCTAATAATCATCAGAAAATAGTTGTTTTAATAGGTGATAAATACAGCGGGAAATCACATTTATGCAAAGCATTAGCCGATTATACTAATAGTTCAATGCTATTTTTAAATGACACAAATATATCAAATTATGAAATTTCTAGCTTAGATCAATATGAGCTTTTAATAGTTGACAATATAGACTTGATTATAAATAATTCATCTTTAGAAGAGAAGATTTTTACTATAATTAATGAAATGATTCTTTTGAAAAAGAAAATTTGCATAACAAGTACATCTATTTTGCGGAATATTAAATTCAGACTACCAGATTTACTTTCTAGATTAAAATCTGATCAGATAATTAATATAACTGAATTAAGCGATGAAGATAAAATAAAAGTTCTTCAGAAAAATGCAAGTGAAAGAGGCTGGCTACTTAAATCAAATGTATGTGACTATATAATTAATCATTATAAGAGAGACTTATTTTTTCTTTGTGGATGTATTAAATATATTGACACAACATCGCTATCATTGAAAAAAAATATAACTATACCTTTTATTAAAAAGATAATGAGTTACAAATAGTTATTATTTTAATTTAATAACTAATTCTGCAATTCTTTTTCCAAAGCCAATACAAATGTCTTTTTCATCATCACTCAAATCATCTTTTTTATTGAACGACACATGACTTGGTCCATACGGAGTTCCACCAGTTTTTGTAGACGCAAGTTTCTTCTCTGTATAAGGTACCCCAGCAATTATCATTCCATGATGAAGTAAAGGCAACATCATGCTCAAAAGAGTACTTTCTTGTCCTCCATGTAAACTAGATGTTGAAGTAAAAACTCCAGCTGGTTTGCCAACTAAATCACCATTGAACCACTCAGATGTGGTACTGTCTATAAACTTTTTCATTGGACTTGCCATATTACCAAAGTGAGTAGGACTTCCTAGGACTAATGCAGAACATTCCTGTAAGTCATTTTTTTCAACCACTACATCGTCTAAATCAGACTCTTCTATACTGTCATTACGGACAGTTCTAATAATAGAGCTCACCCCATCAACCATCTCAATGCCTCTGGCTATTAATCTTGCCATCTTTTTCGTTGAGCCATTTGTAGAATAATATATAATAAGTACATTCATTATAGATGTAGCATATTCTATATAGCTATTAATTTAAACATGTAATTATGAAAAGAATATTATTATTATTGATTCTCCTTTATCTGCCTCATAATGCTTTTGCTAATGATAGAGAAACAGCTGAGCAAGTGATTATAGAGGCTAAAAAATCTTATAAAAAAGCTGTCAAACTAAATAATGTTTGGAGAGATACAAAAAAGATTTTGAAAAAAGCTGACAAGGCGCACAAAGATAAAGATTATGTGAAAGCCACTTCACTTGCAAAAAAAGCATTAAACCAAGCAAATATGGCAATCGAACAACATAATAGTCAAAAAGACAACTATAGGTTTTTAGATTGACAGCTTTTCTAGCAACTTTTCAATATCGTCAAGTTTAACAAATTCTTTTTTGTTATCAGCTCTCCTTTGAAATGTAATTAATTGTTCTTCTGATTCTTTTTTTCCAATAATAAAGATATTGGGCACACCTATTAATTCCCAGTCCTTAGATTTATTTCCAAAAGTAACCTGTCTATCATCTAGTATTACATCTATTTTTTTTGATTGCATAATATCATATAGTTTTTGAGCTAAAGACCTTACATTTTTATTTTTATTTCCATCTATCTCAATAATTGCTGCATTAAATGGACTGAGTGAAGATGGCCATATAATTCCTTTATCATCATAATTTTGTTCAATTGCTGCTGCTACAATTCTAGTGACACCTATACCATAGCAACCCATAAACATATCAATTACCTCTGATTTATTTGATGTTACTGAAGCCCCCATTTTCGTAGAGTATTTTTGACCTAGTTTAAATATATGTCCTACTTCTATACCTTTTTTATGAGTTAAACCAGATTTTTTTATTAACTTGGATAAATCATGTTCTGAGTATTTCACTTTAGCAATTTCAATGTTCATACCATTCATATTTTTATCAAGTAGAAGATCATCTTCACCGATATCGGCAATAATATGAAACTCATGTGAAACATCTCCTCCAATATTACCACTATCTGCATCCACAATGGTATAATCTAGCATTAATCTCTCAAAAATTCTCTTATATGCTGTCTTATATAGTTCATAAGTTTTATCTAAACATATGCTACTTTCATGAAATGAATATGCATCTTTCATGATAAACTCTCTGGCTCTCATTACACCGAATCTTGGTCTTATTTCATCTCTAAATTTTGATGAAATTTGGAATAGGTTTATTGGTAAATTCTTATAACTAGAAACATCATTTTTAACTAAATCAGTTATGACTTCTTCAAAAGTTGGGCCTAAACAAAAATCTCGATTGTTTCTATCTTTAAATCTAAGCAATTCAGGACCATATTTATCCCACCGATCAGAATCTTGCCACAGTTCTGCTGGTTGAACTGTTGGCATTAAAATCTCTCTACAACCTATATTATTCAATTCCTGTCTTATTACTTCCTCAATCTTTTTAACAACTTTGTAACCCAGGGGGTACCAAGAATATTGCCCAGATGATAGCTTTCTAATCATACCAGACTTGATCATCAGTTGATGACTAGGGACTTCCGCCTCAGAGGGTACTCCTTTAAGCGTGAAAATTGGAAAACTTGATACTTTCATATTTTAAATCTTTTTGATATCAATATATTATACAAATTGATGTTTTAGTTTAACATGAATATATGTATTATATATAAAGCAATTCAATGAGTTTAGAGCTATAAAGCAAATGTTTAAGTTTTTTAAAGATTGGTACGATAGTCACTTAACAGATCCTAATCAAGTGGCACTTGCCTTAATAATATTATCTATAACAATTATTACATATATACTTCTCGCTACGGTAACTCCTGTCCTAGTAGCCATAGTACTTGCCTATATGCTTGAAGGTTTGGTAAATAGATTTAAGAATCAATATAATTTAGAGAGAAAGCCAGTAGTTTTAGCAGTCTATTTTTTCTTTTTGACAACTGCCGTGGTTACTTTATTTATGTTACTACCACTGATGCTTGAACAATTATCGCTGTTAATAAAATCACTACCATCTATTCTTAATAAGAGTAAGGTTTTTATGTCTTCATTTACTTCTTCTCATGGCCTCTTAACGGAAGAGCAATTAACTAGTATATTTTCTTCGATGAATGCAGAAATTAGTTCATTAGGTAGCTCTATAGTTACTTACTCATTATCATCAGCGGGAAGTGTTATTGAGGTGATGATTTATATGTTATTAGTTCCTCTTATAATATTCTTTCTTTTATTTGATAAATATGAGATTAATGAATGGTTCGGCAAGTTTTTCCCTGATAAGTTAGATTTATCTCGAAAAGCTTATGCTGAATTAGATTTGAAAATTGGTAACTACATAAGGTGTAAATTCATTGAGATACTGATTGTATGGATTTTGTCTACACTATTTTTTGCTATACTCGGCCTAAATTATTCGCTTCTTCTAGGGTTTCTATGCGGTATTTCTGTAATTATTCCATATGTTGGCGCAGTTGCAGTTACAATTCCAATAATCTTTGTAGCTTATTTTCAGTGGGGAACATCATCTGAATTTTGGTATGTATTAATAGTTCATGTTCTAATTCAGGTGATTGATGGCAATGTTATTGTACCGATACTATTTTCTGATGCAGTAAACCTCCATCCGTTAGCAATACTTATATCCATTTTATTCTTCGGAACAATTTGGGGACTGTGGGGGGTATTTTTTGCTATACCTCTGGCAGTTTTACTAAATACTCTTTTGAATATCTGGCCAAGAACTAAAGGGGCTACATAGTGTCAGATAGTATTTTTAAAGGCAGTATGGTGGCAATTGCCACTCCTATGAATAAAGATGGCTCACTAGACTATGATTCACTCGAAAACCTCCTAGAGTTTCACATTTTAAATAAGACAGATGCAATTGTTTCTGTTGGCACCACGGGTGAGTCTGCTACATTAAATTTTGATGAACACTCACAAGTAATCAAAGCTACCTTAGGTATAGTAAATAAGAGAGTGCCTGTTATTGCCGGATCTGGCGCAAACTCTACTAGTGAAGCAATAGAACTTACATCTAAGTCTAAGAAATTAGGAGCAGATGCATGTTTACTAGTTACTCCATATTATAATAAGCCTACTCAGCATGGCTTATATTGTCATTACATGAAAATTGCAGAAGAAGTAAGTATACCCCAAATTTTATACAATGTTCCTGGTAGAACCTCTGTTGATATGTTGCCAGAAACAGTTCAGCGACTCTCAATGCACCCTAATATAATAGGAATCAAGGAAGCATCAGGAGATGTAAATAGATCTAAGGAAATATTAGAAAAATGTTCAGATAATATATCTATTTATACCGGAGATGATAAAACATCCATGCGTGACATTATGTTAGGTTTTAAGGGAAACATTTCTGTCACAGCTAATGTCGCGCCTCTTCAAATGCACAATATGTGTAAGTTAGCAGCAACAGGTAATAAACTCGAAGCTGAAGCAATAAATTCAAAATTAGATTCTCTGCATGATAATTTATTTATGGAGTCAAATCCTATACCTGTTAAATGGGCGCTCTATAAAATGGGTTTAATCAAAGCAGGAATAAGGCTGCCACTAACATGGTTAGATGAAAAGTATCATGATATTTTACTCAAATCATTGAATGATGCTGGTATAATATTAAAACATTAAGCATGAAATACTTATATAAATATATGATTCCTTTTCTATTATTATCTGGCTGTGCAAGCCTAGGTGAGTATTATGATGACATCATGTCTGATGAAAGAGAAGACCTCATAGTTTATAAAAAAGGTAAAAACTATGAAGAAACACAGTATAATCTTGAGATACCTCCTGACTTAATCACACCTGAGTCAACTAACATCATGGAAATACCGGAGTATGCTGGTGATAAAGGAATAGATATCTTTACTGTTGACACAAAACTTGATGGTATAAAAATCATTAGATCGGGAAGAGATTCTTATATATCTGTAAATGCCACAGATAAAGACGCTATTTGGAAAAAATTAGTTAATTTTTGGTCTAGCGAAGGTTTTAGCTTAACACAGAGAGATTTCACAATTGGTATTATGAAAACGAGTTACCTCGAAAATTTAAGCGAAGCGCAACTTGGCACCATACAAAGATATGTTGGAAGATATATACCCTTGTTGGTATCGCCTGAGACAAGAGATAGTTATAGCACGCGCGTACTCATAAATGAAAATTCTACAGATATCCTTATAACTCATTATGGTAAAGAATATATGTCAGATGGAGATACGGAATTTAGATGGCAAAATAGGCCAAGAGATACAGAATATGAAAGTGAGATGATATCTAGATTATATATTTATCTTGGGGGAGAAGAAGCTAAGTCTAAAGGGTTTTCTGTTGTAAAATCTACAGGCATAAGAAATAAATCAACAATGAATATTGATGAAAACGGAATGCATACTTTGCATATTAATGATATTTACGAACGTGTATGGCCAGAAGTCATAAGATCACTTGAAACTTATGGAATCAGTATTTTAACTGCAGATGAATCAGATGGCATTATAAAAGTATCTGTAGATGAAAATATAAATAAAGAAAATTCTTTTTTCGATTATTTAACATTTTGGAAATCTACTGATTCTAATACATTTAATTTAGTTTTAATAAGTGAAAAAGAATCAACAATAATAGAAGTTCAAAATGATGCTTCAGTCAATATTACAGATACTGCCACAGAAGAGGTTATACGCGCACTACATGTCAACTTCAGATAGTGCGATTATTTAATTTGATGAATTTGTGCGTATGCAGAATGATTATGTATTGATTCAAAATTCTCAGATTCGATTATATACTCAATTATTCTATCATCACTACTAAAGTGCGAAGCTATATCTCTTACCATATCTTCTACAAATTTTGGATTATCATATGCTAATTCAGTTACATGTTTTTCATCAGGTCTTTTTAGTAGTGCATATAGTTCAGAGGATGCCTCTTTTTCTACAATATCAATAATTTCTTCTATCCAGACGAAATCTTTAATGCTTGCTGTAACTGTAACATGAGATCTTTGATTATGTGCCCCGTAGGATGATATCTTTTTTGAACACGGACATAAGCTGGTAACTGGCACTAATACTTTAATCTTTAAATTAGACACACCATCTTTAATTTCACCAATAAATGTGACGTTATAATCAAGTAAACTCTTTACTTTTGAGGCAGGGGCTGTTTTATTTATAAAAAATGGGAAAGACATTTCTACATGTCCAGATTCTGCCTCTAATAACACAAGCATTTGTTCAATCATTTTTTTGAATGTATCAACAGTGATGTGATCTTCGTGATTATTAAGGATATGAACAAATCTTGACATATGTGTACCTTTTAAGTTATGAGGTAAATTCACATACATATTAAAATTAGCAACTGTTTTTTGCTCCTCTCCACCACGCTGTTTGATAGTTACAGGATGTAATATATCTTTGATGCCAACCTTATTTATTGGAAGGTTGCGTGTATCCTCTAATCCTTGAGTGTCAGGTAAATTAGATTTATTAATTTTTTTGATTGAATCTTTATTTGTTGCCATAGTCTTTATCCCATATATTTAACAGCTGATTTATCAGTTTCCCAGAGTTTTATAGATTTAACTTCTATGTCATTATCTTCATTAAAAGCTAATGATAGTTGATTGTGGATATATTTGGCAATATTTTCTGCAGTTGGATTAATATCTTTAAATGCATTTAAATCATTTAAAAAACGGTGATCCAATTCATCAACTACTTTTTTAGTCATTTTTCTAATTTCTTTGAAATCTTTTACCATACCGATATTATCAAGGTTATTGCCACAAACTTCAACTTCAACTTTCCAATTATGACCATGCATACGTTTACAAGCACCTTCATGCCCATTTAATATATGAGCAGATGAAAACTCAACAAATGTAGTTAATGTAAAAATCTGTACACCTCAAATCATTTTGCTTTTTTATTGACACTTTCCATGATATGAATATGGTTATTAGTCATCTCTCGGATTCCATCCTCATCCAGTTGTAATTCTGACATTAATTCATTTTGATTTCCATGAGGAATCTGCTTATCTGGAAAACCAAGATTTAATAAATGATTTTTTAAGTTCAATTTATTCATAATTTCACTTACCGCAGTACCTGCACCTCCAGAAATAACATTATCCTCTACAGTTATTATATATTGGTGTTTCTGACAAACCTTAGCAATCAACTCCTCATCAATTGGTTTAACAAATTTCATATCTACCACAGTTGCATCGAAGTCATTAGCAACAGATTTAACCGTATGGAGCAATGTACCAAATACTAAGTAGGCTATTTTTTTGCCGCTTTTAACAACTTCACCTTTACCTATCTCAAGAACCTCGGTTGAGTGGATAAAATCAATGCCTAAAGTCTGTCCTCTGGGATACCTAACTGCTGCAACGCCTTTATAATTTAAGCCGGTATTTAGCATTTTAAACATCTGATTTTCATCAGAAGGAGCCATCAAGACTATTTTGGGTAATATTCTGAGAAAAGAAATGTCATAAATTCCCTGATGAGTCTCACCGTCAGCACCAACTATTCCTGCTCTATCTATTGCAAACAGGACATCTAATTCTTGTATCGTTATATCATGTATTAACTGATCATAAGCTCTTTGGAGAAAAGTTGAATATATTGCTACAACTGGTTTGAGCCCGCCACATGATAATCCTGCTGCTAAGGTAAGTGCATGTTGTTCTGCTATCCCTACATCAAAATAACGGCTGGGGAATTTTTTTTCAAATTCTACAAGCCCAGATCCTTCTCTCATAGCAGGTGTAATCGCGACAATATTCTCATTAACAGAGGCCGTTTTGTTAATCCATTCACTGAAAATCTGCGTATAAGAAAGTTTATTATTAATTTTGTTATGAGTGGTCTTTCCAGTTTTAATGTCAAAAGGCGTGACACCATGATATGAAATAGGGTTTTGTTCTGCTAACTTATAACCTTTGCCTTTTTTTGTAATTATATGAAGCAATCTAGGACCCTTTTTATCCTTTAGATTTTTTAGTACCTCTGTTAAATTATTTACATCATGGCCATCTACTGGCCCAAAATATTTAAAACCAAGTTCTTCAAACAGAAGCCCAGGGGTCACAAGACCTTTTGCTTGGCTTTCAACTTTTTTTGCAATCTCTTCTATTGCCTTAACTTTTTTAAGAACTTTCTTACTACTTTCTTTAATAGATGAAAAAGTTTTACTCGTTAGAATCTTGGTAAGATATTTGTTTATTGCTCCAACATTTGGCGATATTGACATATCATTATCATTCAGTACTACCAAGATGTCAGATTTTATTCCTCCAGCATGTCCTAATGCCTCAAAAGCCATACCAGCAGTTAATCCACCATCTCCAATAATTGCTACAACTTTTTTATCTTCTTTTTTTAGACGCGCAGCTATTTCATAACCAATTGCAGCGCTAATAGATGTGCTTGAGTGACCAGCTCCAAAAGAATCATAAACACTCTCATTTCTCTTGAGGAAACCTGATATCCCATTTTTTTTCCTGAGTGTTGACATTAGATGTTTTCTCCCAGTGAGAATTTTATGAGGATAACATTGATGGCCGATATCCCATACCAAAATATCTTTGGGTGTATTGTATACATAATGAAGGGCAATTGTAATTTCAACAGATCCCAAGCTTGCAGCTAAGTGTCCACCGGTTTTGGAAACACTTTCCAGAATGAATTCCCTTAATTCTCTAGAAAGTTGAGAGACTTCTTTTTCAGAAAGTATTTTTATATCTGATGGACTATCAATTCCATTAAGTATTTTATAATTTCCACTCATTATTATTTCTTTATTTGATCAACTTCCTTGATTTTTTGTTCGGCTTCTTCAAGTGCTTTTTGACATTTTTTAGATAATTCAATACCTTGCTTATACTTATCAATTACATCTTCTAGGCTCAAGTCCTTCGTTTCTATTTCCTCTAAAATTTTTTGCATCATTTTCAGATCACTCTCAAATGATGACAGATTACTTTTTATTTTCTTGCTCATATTTAAATAATACTATCTTTTTGAGACCTTTACAGTATTTACAAAATTATTACTCACATCAACCATTTCGAATATATATCCATCTTTATCAAATTTCATACCTTTTGTAGGTATATTCTCCAATGATTCTAATATATATCCGTTAATTGTCTTAGCATTATTTTCAGGTATTGACCAGTTAAGTAATCTATTAGCCTCTCTTATTTGTACTGAGCCACTTATCAAATATATATTCTCCTCTATCTTTTTAATTCCGGTATTATTGCTATCTATCTTAAAGTCCCCAACAATTTCTTCAAGAATATCGTCTAAAGTTACAACGCCTTTTACATCACCATACTCATCAACTACGAAGCCTATCCTTTTTTTATGTTTTCTAAATTCAATTAACTGACTAGTTAAAGATGTATCTTCAGGGATAAAGTATGGAGGATTAATATTATCTAAAATTTTCTCCTTTGTAATTTCTCCGGAAATTAGCATATCTATAATTTTTCTTTTGTGTAAAAAACCTATAAGTTTATTAAGTTCATTTTTATATATAGGAATCCTTGTATGTTTGCATCCTAGAATATTTTTTTTAATATTACTTAAACTAGATTCAATATCTACTGCAATAAGATCACTTCTTGGTATCATGGCATCTTCAATTTTAACTTTCTCTAAATCAAGCATATTCACTATCATCTCTTCGTGACTTTTGGGTATTCTGTCACTAGATTCTTTAACTATAAGCTTGATTTCATCTTTGGTGAGAAGTTCCTGGCTAACATTTTTTGCTTTTATTCCAAATATATTGAGTACAATTCTTGCAATAAAATTTATAATTAGAACAAGTGGGTAAAATAGTTTCATTAATGGATAAATAATCCATGATATTGGATAAGCTATTTTATCTGCATAGAGCGCAGCAAAAGTCTTTGGTGTGACTTCTGCAAATATTAATATTATAACCGTAAGCATTACAACTGATATTGCTACACCTGCTTGTCCATATAAATTAACGGCGATAAGTGTGCTAATAGCTGAAGCTAAAATATTTACAAAATTATTAAGAAGTAGAATAAGCCCCAATGTTTTATCAGGATGAGATATTAAATAATTTACTCTACCTGCGCTTTTCTCACCTTGTTTATGTTTATGTTTAAGTTTATATCTATTCACGCTCATAAGAGATGTCTCTGCGCCAGAAAAAAAAGCAGAAAGAATAAGCAAAATAAATAAAATAATAAATAAATTTTCTATATTAATTTCAGTCATAATTTAATGATACTATACCTGCCTTAGAATGATATGAAGAATAGTTTAGTTCCCAGATATGCAATAAATAAAAATACCATTCCACTCAGTGCTAAATTATTTGCTTTTTTTCCTCTAATTCCCACAGAAAAACGATTATATATTAAATATAAATAGGTGATCCAAGCTATAAGCGAAAAAATTATCTTTTGATGTAGACCAGTATCAAGTTCTGATTTAATAAATGGTGCTCCGCTCAAAAGAGAGATTGTTAAGAAGATAAATCCAAGTATAATTAATTCAAACATTACTTGTTCCATTTTTTCAATTGATGGAAGTATGGTTATAAATAGAGAATTCTTTATCCTTTTTAATTTTTTTTCTTGATAATTGAGTAGTATAGCTTGAGCTGCAGCTAGACCTAAGAAACCATATGAAGTGATTGATACTATTATGTGTAGTCTCAATTCATTTGGGATAGTACCAAGATTTTGATTTTCACTAAAAATCATTGAGACTATTAGAATAATCAGTGAAAGCGGCAATATTATCAAACCTAGATGTTGAATTGGTCTTGTAAACATAAAAAGGAAGAAAAGAAAATTAATAATCAAAAATGTAATTAGCAGTGAAGTTAAGAAATCAAGCTTATTAGAAAAGTCTCCTATCATGCTATAAACATATAAGCTAAAAAGCACTAAAATAATAAAGTAAACTAAATCAAATATAATTCGGTTTCTATCCGTATCCGTATCAGTAAGTACATACTTTAGACTATAGATGGATATGATATAACCGATTATCGTTGATATGCCCAATAGTTCCATTTTTTGATATTTAGCTTTGATATGATTGTTGGAATATCATGCTTAAATTCCTGTTATTAGTAATTCCCATGTTCATATTGGCCATTTACTAAGATAATAGCAAAAATTTCCAATAAAAATAGCTTCTTATTAAATTATTATCAAGTTTTGCGTAAAAATACTAACTAGATACATTAACTAGTGATATAATTTGGCTGTTTCTAAAATTAGGAGAATTTAAATAATATGGTTAGAGTAAGATTATCTAGAGGTGGTGCTAAAAAAAGACCATATTACCATATAGTAGTAATAGACCAAAAAGATAGAAGAGAAGGCCGCTGTATTGAAAGAATTGGCAGTTATGATCCAGCTTTAGAGACAGATGAGAGAATAAAGCTCAATATTGAGCGTCTTGAGTATTGGGTTTCTAAAGGTGCGCAAATTAGCGAAAGAGTTAAATATTTAAAAAAGTATTCATTAGACCCAGATAATTTAAGTAAAAGACAGAAAGCTAAAGAAAAGGAACTCGAAAAACTTAAAATCAAGAGATTAAAAAAGAAAGAAGCTGAAGCAGCACCTGCTGAAGAAAAAGAAGCTGAAGCAGCACCTGCTGAAGAAAAAGAAGCTGAAGCAGCACCTGCTGAAGAAA
>NZZP01000028.1 GCA_002698665.1 Gammaproteobacteria bacterium
ATATCTGCAATTTCACTAGATGTTTTAAACTGTAAATCTTCAAATAACTGATAATAAATTTTTTTCTTCCCTATCAAAAATAATACTAATTTCATTAATATTTTGGGTATGTAAAAAATTAATTCTCGTCTACCATTACTTTGTCTAGGAATTCTTACAAGATCTTCTGTGCTGAAGTTACTTCCATCACTAAATATGAGGGTTTTATTAAGACACTTATTATGTTTGATGATATATATTATGAAATTAGCAACATTTTCAACATATGCCATTGTTCTAATATTTTTCACATATTTAAATGGAAGTGGTATGTTTTTTTTAATAACTGATTGAATTAGACCGAAGTTGCCAGGCGCGTCAGGTCCATATATTAATGGGAGCCTAAGTATTGTAAAACTCATATTAAATAATTGACACTGTTTTCTAATGCTCTCTTCAGCTAATAATTTACTTTTACCATAATTCGTAACAGGATTAGGTTCATGAGACTCAGATATAGGATATAAAAAATAATCTTTACCATATACGGCAACTGTACTCAGAAAGATTATATGTTCAACACCATTGCTTGCAGCAGCTTTCAATAGGTGGATAGTAGATTGATTGTTAAGATCAATAAAGCTTGCATGATTGTCAGTGCTATTGTTTTCTTTGGAGTGTACTTTTGCCGCACAATGAACTATGCATTTGACATCTGAGAGTATATTTTTTGCAATCTTTTTTGATAAATCAAAATTATGATCTGTATCAGAATTTTCATTCCCCTTGAATCTATATAACCGTTTAATTTTAAAATTTTCTTCAATAATCTCTTTGCAGATATACCTGCCTATAAAACCATCTGATCCTGTAACTGCTATTTTATCACGCATTTATTCCCACTCTATTGTGCCAGGTGGTTTACTGGTAATATCATATACTACTCGAGAGACGCCAGGTACTTCATTCACAATTCTGGAAGATATCTTATTTAAAATTTTATATGGGATTTCACATACACTTGCTGTCATAAAATCAATAGTCTTAACTGCACGTATAGATACAACATAAGAGTAATGTCGTTTATCACCCATAACACCGACTGATTTAATTGGCAAAAATACAGCAAGAGCTTGGCTTATTTTATTATATATAGAATTATTTTTTAACTCTTGAATTAGAATATAATCAACATTTTTTAATATCTCAACATTCGAACTTGTAACTTCACCTATAATTCTGACACCAAGACCGGGGCCAGGAAATGGGTGCCTATCAATAAGAGCTGAAGGGATATTGAGAGCTCTGCCAATTTTTCGAACCTCATCTTTAAACAGCTGTCGGATAGGTTCAACAAGTTTCAATTTCATGTTTTTAGGTAATCCACCAACATTATGATGTGATTTTATTAAGTCTGATTTAGCATTGACAGATGATGACTCTATTACATCCGGATATATAGTACCTTGAGCTAGAAATTCAATATTTTTAAGTTTTTTAGCTTGATCTTCAAAAATCTTAATAAAAGTTTCACCTATAATTTTTCTTTTTTTCTCGGGATTAACTATATGCTTGAGTTTATTTAAAAAAATAGATGATGCATTAACTACGATTAATTTAATCCCAAGCTCAGATGAAATATTTTTTTTTACTTCTGATACTTCATCTTTTCTCATGAGTCCATTATCAATAAATATACATATTAAATTATTACCGATAGCTTTATGTAACAGAGATGCTACAACAGTAGAATCAACCCCACCAGATAATGCTAAAATCACCTTTTTATTAGATACTTGTTTTCTAATATCTAAAATAATATCGCTCATGATATTTTTTATAGTCCATGATTTTTTACACTCACATATTTTGTAGATAAAATTATTAATAATTTTTTTACCGTTATCTGTATGCGTTACCTCTGGATGAAACTGAAGGCAAAATATTTTCTTTTTAATATTATACATCCCAGCAATTTTGGTATTAGTAGTTTTACCAATCACCTTGAAACCATTAGGTAGTCGATCAACTTTATCGGAATGACTCATCCAAACATTCATTTTCTTTTTAGCATTAATGCCATTAAAGAGTATATTATGATTTTTTATACTAAAAGATGCATGACCAAACTCTTTTTTAACAGATGATGATACTTTGCCTTTAAAATAATGAGATATTAGTTGCATTCCATAGCATATTGCCAGAATAGGAATACCGCTTTTTAGAATATAATCCGGTACTTTATGAATTTTCTTTGATGTTACTGAGTCTGGTCCGCCGCTTAGAACAATTCCCTTGGGGTCTAATGATAAAAACTCTTTATATCCCAATTTATTTGACTTAATTATTGCGTAAACACCATTTTCTCTTACTCTTCTTGCAATTAATTGAGTATATTGTGATCCAAAATCAATTATTAGAACTAAGTTAGATGTTTTTAAAGTCATAGTTATCTAGGTTGATAATTAGGAGGTTCTTTTACAATAGTAACATCATGAACATGGCTTTCTTGTTTTGCAGAAGATGAAATTTTTATAAATCTAGTTTTTTTCTTCATTGTCTTAATATCTTTACAACCAACATAACCCATACTGGATTTGAGGCCGCCTGTTAACTGATGTAGTATTGTCTTCATCGTACCTTTATAAGGTACTCGACCTTCAATGCCCTCCGGAATGAGTTTTGAATTTTTACTTATGTTATCTTGAAAATAACGGTCTTTAGAACCTTGTTGCATTGCACCAATAGAACCCATCCCTCTATATGCTTTATATGTTCTACCTTCAAACATCTCTACATCACCAGGAGATTCATCTGTCCCAGCAAGAAGTCCACCGAGCATCACCGCATCTGCTCCTGCAGCGAGTGCTTTAGCAATATCACCTGAATATCTAATACCTCCATCGGCTATGAGTGGAATATTCTTAGTTTTAGCTATTTTTGCGACATTCATTATTGCTGTTAATTGAGGCACCCCAACTCCAGCAACAATTCTAGTAGTACAAATAGACCCAGGGCCTATCCCAACTTTGATAGCATCTGCACCTTTGGTTATTAAATCTCTAGCCGCATCTTCTGTTGCAACATTTCCTACTATAACTTCTTGTTCAGGGTATTTCTTTTTGAGGTATTGCAACATCTTAAATACAAGCTTAGAATGTCCATGCGCAGTATCAATAACAATTACATCAGCTTTTTGCTCTATTAATGCATCTACTCTATCAATAGAGTCATCTCCAGTTCCTACAGCTGCCCCAACAACAAGACTTCCATATATATCTTTAGAAGCATTCGGAAAAGTTGTAGATTTTTGTATATCCTTAAATGTTACCATACCTTTTAATTCATTTTGTTTATTTGTAATTAGAATCTTTTCAATTCTGTTCTTCCTAAGTGCATTTATCACTTCTTCTTTTGTAAAATTTTCTCTCACAGTAATCAATTTATTTTTTGGAGTCATTATTTTTGAAACTTTTAGGTTTAAATCATCAACAAATCTCAAATCTCTATTAGTTACAATACCAACGAGGATATTATTTTCCACAATAGGAACACCAGAAATATTATATTTTTTTGTTATATTGTTAATCTCCCCGATTGTCATTAATGGCGATGCAGTAACAGGATCATTAATAATACCGCTCTCATATTTCTTCACAGTTCGAATTTGCTTAGCCTGTTCTTCAACGCTTAGATTTTTATGAATAATACCAATACCTCCTTCACCTGCAAGCGTAATTGCCATTTGTGCTTCAGTAACTGTATCCATTGCAGCAGATAAAATAGGTGTTTTTAGCTGAATTTTTTTAGTTAGATTGGTCGTTAACGAAACATCAGAAGGAAGAATTTCTGAATACTCCGGAACTAATAAGACATCATCGAAGGCCAAACCTTCTTCATTGATAATTGTGGTTGTTTTTTTTGAATTTGTTCTATTTACCATTCTATATTATACATATTAAAGTTATTATAGGAAATAAATATATTATAAATATGAAGATTTTTACAGTAGAAGAGTTACAAAATGTATTAAGAAATTTAATTATTAATGAATTTTCTTATCCAATTACTATTAAAGGGGAAGTTGCTAATACTCGAATATCGCCAGCTGGACATCAGTTTTTTACTCTTCGTGATAGTAATGAATCTAATCACAATAGTATAAACTGCGTATTATTTAACGGCCAATCCAATAAAAATATCAAAAATTATGA
This sequence comes from Gammaproteobacteria bacterium, assembly GCA_002698665.1. GTDB lineage: Bacteria > Pseudomonadota > Gammaproteobacteria. Next base: position 4,194 of record NZZP01000028.1, read on the forward strand.
TTTATCAGAAGTTTTGATTACAGGTAATGTTGATATGTATAAAGCTAATGGTAACTGTCAAATTAAAGTTATAGATATTAATGAATATGGTGAGGGGGCTCTAAGGAAAACTATAGAAAAAACTCGATTTAAATTAGAAAAGGAGGGTTTATTTGATAACAAGACCCCTATACCGCTTTACCCTAAAACTATTGGAATAGTTACATCTCCTGATAGTCATGCATTACATGATGCATGTTCAAAACTAAATGAAAGATTTCCAATTGCTGATGTGGTAATTTACCCGACACTTGTGCAGGGAGCACAAGCAACATTTAACATTATTAATCAATTAGAAAGATGTAATACAGATAAATATGTCGATGTAATTTTGTTAATTAGAGGAGGTGGCTCATTAGAAGATTTAATGGTATTTAATGATGAAAAATTAGCCAGAATGATAAATAAATCTTTAATCCCAGTGATAACTGGTATTGGTCATCAGCCAGATAAAACTATTGCAGATTATGTAGCAGATAAAGCAATGGAAACTCCAACTGCTGCTGCTGTGCATGCAACACCAGATCAATATGAAATCTTACTAAGAATAGATAATGCAAGACAACAAATGAAAAACAGTCTTAATTTTATTATTAATGGAAAAAACGAAAAAATGTCAGATTTAAAAAGGGGTATGAAAGAATATGAGCCAAATCATATAGTTAATAAAATAAAAATCGAATATACATTATTAACAACAAATCTAAAAAAATCAATGAAGGTATATTTAGATAATATTAAATCCCGCATGAAAATAGAAAAATCTAATTTAAAAACAAAAAATATGTTTATTAATGAGTTGATGGATAATACAAAAAGATTGAGAAAAAACATCATAGAAGAAATTATAAATAAATCTCTGAATCACCATAATGCAAAATTTCTTAAATACAAAAAAATTCATAGTGAATTATATAATTTTAACCCGAATAATGTTCTTAAAAAAGGTTATTCAATTCTACGTGATCATAAAGGTATAATTTTAAAAAGTAAGGAACATTTGGCAAAATTAGAGACATTCAGCGCAGAATTTAGTGATGGAAGAATAGATGTCAAGAAAGTTAAATAAAACTTATTAAAAAAATCTCTTGATATAAATTGAATGTAGTAGCAGAATATCAAATTAACATGTATTCTTAGAACCTATGAAAAACGACTTATCAAAATTTTTGGATTTTAAGCCTTATAAATCTACTAAAGGTGAGAAATATATGTCATCCAAGCAGGTATTACACTTTAAAACGATATTGCTCGAATGGAAGAATCTTTTATTAAAAGAAGCTGATAAAACTGTAGAACATATGAAAAATGATTCATCCAAACTATCTGATCCTAATGATGCAGCTACACAAGAGGAAGAATTTAGACTGGAACTGAGAACCAGAGATAGGGAAAGAAAATTGATACAAAAAATTGATCAAGCTCTCCAGAGAATAGAAGATGGATTATATGGATTTTGTGAAGATACAGGTGAGCCAATTGGTATCAAACGTTTAGAAGCAAGACCTATTGCTACATTATGTATCGAAGCTCAAGAAAGACATGAGAGATTAGAAAAAACCCAAATTGATTAAAAAATGTTATCTCACCATGAAAAACATTGAATCGTCCCTAAAAGAATCTAGAACTTATAAACCTAATCCTAAATTTGCTAGTAACTCTAATGTAACTAAAAAACAACTAGATGACCTCCATAAAAACTATCAAAATGATTCTGAGCAGTTTTGGAAAGATTTGGCAATTAATGAAATTAAATGGATAAAACAATTTGAAACTTGCTGTTCAGGTGTAGCTCCATATTATAAATGGTTTGAGGATGGTGAACTAAATGTTACAGAAAACTGTCTTGATAGATTCATAGGTAGAAGTAAAAATGCTATTATACATATTTCTGAAACTAATGATAAAAATATAATTACATATGATGAGTTGTTTGTATTAGTTAACAATTTTTCATGGGCTCTACAAAATCTTGGATTGAAAAAAGGCGATAGAGTTATAATTTATATGCCCACAATACCTGAATCTATTATAGCAGTTTTGTCATGTGCTAGATTAGGATTAATACATTCTGTTGTCTTTGCAGGATTTTCTTCTGAATCATTAGCAAACAGAATAAATGACTGTGAGGCTAAGGCAATAATCACTGTTGATGGTTTTAAAAGAAATGGAAAATTAATTCAAGCAAAAAAAACCGTAGATGATGCTTTGGCATTAGGGTGTAAATCAGTTCTTAAATGTATAATCTTTAAACATAACGGAAATAGAATTGCGTTTAATCATTCTCAAGATATCTGGTGGGATGAAATACTCCCAAACAAAGATAAGATAGTCTGCCCGGAAAAAATGTCATCCGAAGATTTACTTTTTATTTTATATACTTCTGGCTCAACTGGAAAACCAAAAGGTATTATACATAGCACTGCAGGATATTTACTTAACTGTATTATTACAAATAAATGGGTTTTTGATTTAAAAGAAGAGGATATTTTTTGGTGTACAGCTGATATCGGATGGATTACAGGTCATAGTTATGTAATTTATGGTCCTTTAGCAACTGGATCTACTATTCTTATATACGATGGTGCCCCTACATATCCTAAACCAGATAGATTTTGGAGAATTATTCAAGATAATAAAGTAACAATATTTTATACTGCTCCAACTGCAATCAGGACCTTAATGAAATTAGGAGAAAATCTGCCAGATAACTTTAATCTAGAATCACTGCGTTTACTAGGTACAGTAGGAGAACCAATTAATCCAAAAGCATGGGTTTGGTATCAAACAAAAATTGGTAATAGTGCATGCCCAATTGTTGATACATGGTGGCAAACAGAAACAGGTGCCAATATGATTGCGCCACTACCAGGTGTAACAGAAACAATACCTGGAACATGTACTCAAGCTTTGCCAGGAATAGATGCATTAATAGTGGATGAAAAAGGAAATGAAATTAACAAGGCCAATCAGGGTGGCTATTTAGTAATAAGAAAACCATGGCCATCTATGTTGAGAGGAATATGGGGGGATAAAAAAAGATATCAAGAAACCTATTGGAGTAAATTTAAAAATAAATACTATGTTACAGGAGATACTGCAAGAAAAGACAAGTACGGAAATATATGGATTATGGGAAGGGCTGATGATGTAGTGAATATATCTGGACATAGATTAGGAACAATGGAAATTGAATCTGCTATCGTTAGCCATGATTTTGTTGCAGAATCTGCTGTTGTTAGTTATAAACACGAAATAAAAGGAGAAGCCATTCATGCTTTCGTGACTCTTAAGGATGGTTATAGCGAAGTAAACAAAAAAGAGCTTGCAGAAAAATTAAGGGAATGGGTTAAAACTAAAATAGGATCAATAGCTAAACCCGATAAGATATCTTTTTCTAATGCATTACCTAAAACACGATCAGGCAAAATAATGCGCAGATTATTGAGAAATATCGCTCGTGGCGAAGCAATATCAAGTGATACTTCGACACTTGAAAACGAAGATATTTTAAAACAACTTCAGAATATACTCTAATCTTATAAAGAAATTAATCTATATCTTTCATTGTGAGTTTTACACGACCTTGACCATCGATATCAAGAACTTTAACTTGAACATCATCGCCTTCCGCCATAACATCTCTCACATTGTTTACACGCTCATTGCTAATCTGAGAAATATGCACAAGACCATCCTTGCCAGGAACAATATTAACAAATGCTCCATATTCCATGATTTTTTTCACTTTACCGGTATAAACTTTACCTATTTCAATACCATCACTCATAGTTTCCTCTATTTTTTGTTAGTTAATTTATGCCCTTCATTGTAAGCTTTACTCTGCCCTGTTTATCAACTTCAAGAACTTTGACTTTAACAACATCGCCCTCAGACAAAACATCACTAACATTATTGACTCTCTCTTGGCTTATTTGCGAGATATGTACCAGACCATCTTGATTTGGCGTTATACTAACAAATGCCCCAAAATCCATTATTTTTACAACTTTACCTTCATAAATTTTATCTACTTGCGGACCAGCTGTAATCTCTTCTATCATAGACCTTGCATGATCACTAATTGATTGATCCGTTGCTGCAATTTTAACAACACCGTCATCTGTAATATCAATCACCGCACCAGTTTCCTCAACAATAGATTTAATTACTGCTCCACCTTTACCAATCACTGCTGCTATTTTTGATGGATCAATCTTTATATGCGTATATCTAGGTGCAAATTCCGACATATCGTCTTTAGGCTTACTTATCACTTTAGCCATCTCGCTTAGAATATGTAATCTAGCGTCTTTAGCTTGTACTAAAGCTTGAGACATAATTTCAGAAGTAATACCATCTACCTTAATATCCATTTGGAGGGCATTTATACCAGCCTCTGTACCTGCAACCTTAAAATCCATATCACCCAAATGATCTTCATCACCAAGAATATCGGTCAAGACGACAAATTTATCATCTTCTTTTACTAAACCCATGGCAATTCCAGCAACAGGTGCTGATAATGGTACCCCGGCATCCATCATGGATAGGCTCGAGCCACACACAGATGCCATAGAACTTGAGCCATTGGACTCCATAATTTCTGATACAACTCTTACGGTATAAGGGAACTCATCTAGAGTTGGCATTACAGCCTGGACTCCTCTTCTAGCTAATTTGCCATGACCAATTTCTCTTCTTTTAGGAGAACCAATAAATCCAATTTCACCTACAGAATAAGGAGGAAAATTATAATGAAATATAAAAGGTTCATCAATCCTACCATTTAATGAATCAATCATCTGCGCATCTTTATTGGTACCCAGTGTTGTAACAACGAGCGCTTGAGTTTCGCCTCTTGTAAATAGTGCGGAACCATGAGTTCGAGGTAAAACCCCAACCTTTACATCAATTGATCTTACAGTAGAACTATCTCTACCATCAATTCTTTTTTCGCCAGCAATTATTCTATCTCTGACAATACTCTTTTGAGCTTTAGAGAAATAAGAAAGTACATCAGATTCATTATCATCTTCATCATTAACTTCATTAGCTAAAACTTCTTCTTTAATTTTAGATAATGCTTCATTGCGGTCTTGTTTCTTAGTTATAGCATAAGCATCTGAAATTTTATCTTTGTATTTGTCTCTCAGGGCTTTATATGCACTATCATCCATCTCGACTGCATTCCATTCAAGTTTTGTTACACCAATCTCTGTTGTAAATTCATCTATAGCTTTAATTATAGTTTGCATTTGTTCATGACCATATTTTACGGCACCCAGCATAACATCTTCACTTAATTCTTTTGCTTCAGATTCAACCATCATAACCGCACTTTCAGTTCCTGCGACAGTCAAATCAAGCAAAGATTTATCAAGAACAGAATTGTGAGGGTTCAATAAATAATTCTCACCATCATAGCCAACTTTAACGGCTCCTAAGGTACCGTTAAATGGTAGCCCAGATAATTTCACAGCTGCAGATGACGCGATTAGCGCAGCTACTTCAGGATCAACTTCTGGGTTATATGATATCAATGTAACTATTAATTGAACTTCCCTAGTATAAGATGAATCGAATAAAGGTCTAAGTGGCCTATCAATTAATCTACTGATCAATGTTTCACTTTCTGTAGGCCTGCCCTCTCTTTTAAAAAAACCTCCTGGTATTTTTCCAGCAGCATATGTTTTTTCATTATAATTAACTGTTAGTGGGAAAAAATCTCTGTCGCTATCTTCTTTGGCTGCAACGAGTGTTGCTAAAATTACTGTTCCTTCTATATCTACTATTACTGACGCGTCTGATTGTTTTGCAATTAATCCTGTTTCAATCTTTACAGATTGACTACCTAAGTCAAATATTTTTGTATGCATGTATTATTACTTCCTTAATCCCAATTGTTTAATAAGATTCTCATAACTATCAATATCTTTTCTTTTAAGGTATTTAATTAGAGATCTTCTTTTCATGACCATTTTTAGAAGCCCACGTTTTGAGTGGATATCTTTTGAGTTTTTTGAAAAATGGTCAGATAAACTATTGATATTTGCTGTAAGCAATGCAATTTGAACTTCACTTGAGCCACAATCACCTGTGGTTTTACCATATTTTTTAACTATTTCTTCTTTGACACTATTGTCTAAAGCCATAAACTACTCCATTAACGTCAGTATTCTATCATCTGTGAGTTCTAATACAATCCTTTATTACTCAAAGTTTATCAATCTTTTTAATCTAATATAGTTGCTTTTTATGATACCAATACCAATTAGATTCTTATTTGAATTTAAAATAGCTAATTCTTCATGATTTTCATACTTTTTTGTAAATACGTATTGGCCATTACGAATCTTAGTCGCATCCGTATCATTAATTGAAATAGAGTTCATATTCACTAATATTGAAGACATGGAAATAATATTATTATTTATTACTGATAATTCATTTAAAGGGATCATCATATCGCTTGTATAATGACCAATACCTATTCTTCTAATATTTTGAGAGTAAGCACCAATATTGAGTTCATCGCCTATTGACTCTACAAGTGTTCTTATATATGTGCCTTTGCTGCAGGATACAGTTATAGATACTTTATTATCAATATATGAATTAAGAGTGATATTATGTATATTTATATTTCTAGCTTTCCTGTCTATGATAATGCCTTTTCTTGCTAATTTATATAATTTCAAACCATTGACTTTTACCGAGCTATGCATTGGTGGTATTTGTTCTTGCATACCAATATGATTTTCTAAAACTTTTTTGATTTGATTAAAAGATATATGGGATGTATCGGATGTGTGTGTTGTTACTGATCCTTCGCAATCACCTGACGAACTTGTAGCTCCCAATATCATATCAACATCATAGATTTTTCTATAATTTTCAATATATTGAGATATTTTTGTAGCTTCATTTAGAACAATCAAAAGCATCCCGGTGGCTAAAGGATCAAGAATTCCAACTATGCCAGCCTTCTTTATATTAAGTTTTTTTTTAACAATGGCTAATGCTTTATTAGATGAAATATTTTTAGGCTTATCTAGTAAAATAATTCCATGTAAGTTAAATTTATTCAATCTTTACCTTCTTGATAATATTATCAATCTTTTGGCTTTTTTCAGCAGTATCATCATATTTGAATCTAATCGATGGTAATCGTTTTAGGTGAATACGTCTAGATAATTCGTTTCTGATGAAGCCTGATGCCTTATTTAATTCGCTCTGAATTTTATCAATGTCTTTATCTAGTGATGTAAAATATATTTCTGAATATTTTAAATCTTTACTTACTTTCACTCCTGATATTGTAATCATTTTTAACAGTGGGTTATTAAGGTCTTTAATTATTAGAAAAGCTATTTCCTTATGAATTAGATCTTGAACTTTTAGAATTCTATTAACCATTAATTATGTTATTGAATTTTTCTCTGTATTTCTGTTCTTTTGTATACTTCAATTTGATCGCCTGGCTTTACATCATTATAGTCTTTGACCCCAATACCACACTCTGTACCACTTTTAACCTCTTTTACATCCTCTTTAAATCTACGAAGTGATTCAAGTTCACCCTCATAGATGACAATATTATCACGTAGTACTCGTATGGGCTGATCTTTTTGAATAACACCTTCGCTAACAATGGATCCCGCAATCGCTCCAATTTTTGATGATCTAAAAACATCTTTAACCTCTGCAATCCCAATAATTTCCTCTTTAATGTCTGGGTCTAGTAAACCTGATAACTGTTGTTTAATATTATCAATCAATTCATATATAATACTGAAATAATATAAATCTTGCTGGCTAGCTTCAATTATTTTTTTTGCTTTAGAATCTGCTCTGACATTAAAACCAATAATTTTAGAATTCGAACTTATCGCTAAATTGACATCTGATTCTGTTATACCTCCCACACCGCTATATATTATCTCTAAGCCAACATCATCATTTTTGATATTCATTAATGATGTATTAATAGCCTCTGCGCTACCTTGTACATCACTTTTTATCAGTAAATTAATAATTTGTTTTGTTGAAGACTCGTCTTTTCCAAAATTATCAATACTAAATGTTTTCTGTTTTGCTTGCATCTCAATTTCTTTTTGTTTTGACTCTCTTAGAGAAGCAATATCTTTTACTTTTCTCTCATCTTTTGTGGCCATAAGTTGGTCAGCAACATTTGGTGTCCCAGATAGTCCAGTTATTACAACAGGATGACCAGGTCCAGCAGATGCTACTTCTTTATTAAATTCATTATACATAGCCCGAATACGTCCGAATTCTTTCCCAACTAAAACATAATCTTTTTTATTTAGTGTGCCGCTTTGTATTAAAATGGTTGCAATCGGTCCACGGCCTTTATCAAGGGATGATTCAACAACAGATCCTATAGCCATTCCTTTTTTACTAGATTTAAGCTCCAAAATTTCTGATTGTAAAATTATAGCTTCTAACAGCTGGTCTATTCCATCTCCTGTCAAAGCAGATATTTTTATAAAAATTGTATCACCACCCCATTCTTCTGGTATCACATTCTTTTGCCCAAGTTCTGTCTGTACTTTTTCTGGGTCTGCATTTTCTTTATCTATTTTATTAACGGCAACTATAATAGGAACACCTGCTGATTGAGCATGTTCAATCGCTTCTTCAGTCTGTGGCATTACTCCATCATCTGCCGATACCACTAAAATGACTATGTCAGTTACTTGAGCACCTCTAGCCCTCATTGCTGAAAATGCTGCATGACCCGGGGTATCAAGAAATGTTATATCTCCTTTGTCTGTTTTAACTCTATATGCGCCTATATGTTGAGTTATTCCTCCAGCCTCGCTGTTAACAACTTTAGTTTTTCTAATGTAATCTAATAGCGATGTTTTACCATGGTCAACATGACCCATGATAGTTACTATGGGGGCGCGTGGCTCTAAATCAGCTGATTTTATTTTATCTGGCTGTAGTGACATCTCATCATTAATAATATCTTTTTTAGATGTTGCAGTATGTCCAAGTTCTTCAACAATTAATATAGCTGTATCATGATCCAAAGTTTGATTAATAGTAGCCATTACTCCTATATTCATCATAACTTTAATTAATTCTGATGATTTCATTGAGATTTTTTGAGCAAGGTCACCTACTGTAATACTTTCAGGAATTTCTATTTCTTTTTTAACAGGTTCAGTAGGCTTTTCAAATTGATGTTTACTTGTTAATTCTGAGTCATCAGTAGTAGCTTTTTCTTTAACAATCTTTTTTGGCTTAGGATCCTTGAGATGTAATTCTTTACTATCAAAATTTTCCATTTTAGTATCTTTATCTATTTTTATTTTCTTCTTTATAGATGGTTCGCTTGTTTTTCTCTGATTAATATTATTTTTTTTAGTACTTACTGTTTTTTCTATAGGTTTACTTGGTTTAATAAGATGTGCTTGAGGTTTTTCGTTTTTTACAGAATACTCTTTAACAGTATTGTTGGTAGTATTTGTTATTATTTTTTTTCTCTTGACTTGTATGGTCACATTTTTAGAATTAGCTGGTGACTTGGACTGTTTATTAGCAGAACTTTTATGACTTTTTAGTGACAAACTCTTTTTTATATCTTTTTCAGTCATTTTAACAATCTTATTCTTGATTAAACCATGGTTCTCTTGCATCCATAATTATTTTACCAGCTATATCTTTTGACAAGTCTATCATTTCCAGAAGTTCATCAACAGATAAATCCGCCAAATCTTCTCGATTATTTATATTATGTTTAGAGAGTTTTTTAATATTATCAGCAGATAATTCTTCTATGCTAGATAAAGAGTTTTCTTTTTCAATGATGGCTTTATTGCTCTCTATCTTATCAGTTGCTCTTTTTCGAAGTTCTTCTATTAAATCATCATCGAAATCATCAATATTATTGAATTCATCTAATGCGCAAAATGCTATTTCATCTAAAGACGAAAAACCTTCTCTTGCCAATACATCAGCAACATCTTGATCAACATTCAATTCTTCCATAAATAGACTACTCAAACTTTTATTTTCTTCCATTATTTTTGTATCTGCATCATCTTTAGACATGACATTTAAATCCCAACCAGTTAATTCACTTGCTAATCTCACATTCTGTCCACCTCTTCCTATGGCTTGTGAAAGTTGTTCTTCTGCTACAGCTATATCCATTGAATGCTTTTCTTCATCTACTACTATAGATAAGACTTCTGCTGGTGACATTGCATTAATAACAAATTTAGCAGGATCTTCATCCCACATTATAATATCTATTCGTTCACCACTAAGTTCATTAGATACTGATTGTACCCTTGATCCTCTCATCCCAACACATGCACCAATCGCATCAAGCTTTGGGTCATTTGATTTCACTGATATTTTAGCTCTAAGACCAGGATCACGTGCTGCACCTAAAATTTCAATTAAGCCTTGGCCAACTTCTGGAACCTCGAGTTTAAATAATTCAACTAAAAACTCAGGGGCTTTTCTAGTTATATATAACTGCGGACCACGGGCTTCTGATTGAACATCTCTAAGATAGCCTCTTATTCGATCTCCTGGTCTAATAGGTTCGCGTGGTATCAGTGCATCTTTTAGAATCATAGCCTCTTCAACAGAATTTTGCTTATCAGGCATGCCTAGATCAATAAATATGTTGCCCTTTTCAACTCTTTTAACTATACCAAAAATTAATTGTCCAATTTTAGGCTCATACATTTCAACAATTCTAGTTCTCTCAGCCTCTCTTACTTTTTGAACAATTACATTTTTTGCAGCCATTGCGACAATTCTTCCAAACTCAATAGATTCAATTTCTTCCTCATAAAAATCACCAATGGATAATTTATTATCTTTATTCAGTTCGTCAGAAACTAAGATTTGTTGGTCAGACATTTCATCCTCAATTTCTTCGACTACTTCCCACCTTCTGTATGTTGTATACTCACCAGTTTCTAAATCAATACTGACCCTGGCATCGATATCATATTCACATTTTCTATCTAACCTGTATTTTTTTTTAACAGAACTAGCCAATGCATGTTGTATAGCATCCACAATTACAGCTTTACTAACATTCTTTTCATTTGAAACAGTATCAATGACCATTAATATTTCTTTATTCATAACTTTATATTTCCTGTATATTAGCTTTTTTTATATTAGCAAAATCTATCTCAATATCATTATTACTTGATGATAATATAATAGAGTTATTAACCACATCTTTGATTGTGCCAGTAAAATTTTTTTGGTTATTTATTGGTTTTCTAAGTTTGGCTTTTACATCAAAACCTTTATATAAGTGGAATTCATCTATAGTAAAAAGCTGTCTATTAACACCCGGAGATGATACCTCTAAATTATAGTCATCTTGAAAATAATTACTAATCTTAATTAAATCACTCGAAAGCCTAGAGACTTTTGCACAATCATCGTGGGTAATCCCTTGGCTAGAATCTATAATGATTTGTATGTTTATGCCCACATTAGTATTTCCGATTTTAGTATTTATCACTCTTATCCCACTCTCATTAACAATATTATTAATATCTTGCATAAGCTTTTCTTCTATATCTTTCATCTCAAAATTACCAATAAAATAGCCCCATATGGGGCTTTCAGTTATTGTATAACAAATTATTTAGTTTAAATAGGGAATTATCTAATTTTTACTACTTTTGCTAAGAGTCAGGTTGCTTCAGTAGCGGGGGCAGGATTCGAACCTACGACCTTTGGGTTATGAGCCCAACGAGCTACCAGACTGCTCCACCCCGCACTGTA
>NZZP01000029.1 GCA_002698665.1 Gammaproteobacteria bacterium
GATGCTGCACATGAATATGCCGAAAAATTATTACAGATAAAGAAACAGGTCAAGAAAAATATTTTAGTTATTATGAGAGTTTATTTTGAAAAGCCAAGAACGGTAGTTGGTTGGAAAGGCCTTATAAACGATCCTGATTTAGATAATAGTTTTAATATAAACAAAGGCATCAGAATTGCTAGAAAACTTTTAATTGATCTGGCAGAGCTGGGTATGCCTGCCGGACATGAATACCTTGACTTAATCAGCCCTCAATATATTTCTGATGTAATTTGTTGGGGTGCAATTGGAGCAAGAACAACTGAAAGTCAGAGTCATAGAGAACTAGCATCTGGATTATCTTGTCCTGTTGGTTTCAAGAATGGTACAGACGGCGGTATACAGATTGCAATAGATGCGATTAAAGCAGCTAGCAAACCACATAATTTTCTATCGGTTACAAAAGAGGGAAAATCTGCAATTTTCTCTACTACTGGTAACAAAGATTGCCACATAATTCTGAGAGGAGGTAAAAATGCTAACTATCAAGCCAGTGATGTTAATCAAGTTGGAAAAGAATTAGATAATAATTCGTTGCCAAAAAATATAATGGTCGATGCTAGCCATGCTAATAGTCAAAAAGATCATACTAAGCAGAAACTAGTTATTGAGGATATCGCTAAACAAATTAAATTAGGCAATAAATCTATATGTGGCGTAATGTTAGAAAGTAATCTTGTAGAAGGCCGCCAAGATATTAGTGATAAAACTAAATTAGTTTATGGAAAAAGTATCACTGATGCATGTATTGGTTGGGATGAAACGGTTGAGTTAATTAACTTATTAAATAGCGCATTGAAATAACTAGATTATTATGACTATAAGAATAAAATCACTAAATACAAACATGAGTAACTTTGAGAGGCAGTTTTCTTCTTATATTAAGTCTAATAATGCTTTTAACAAGTCAACTCAGGACAAAGTTGATAAAATTGTGAGCACTATTAAAAAAAATGGTGATAAAGCTTTACTGAAATATATTAATGAGCTAGATGGGTATAAAGTTCATAACATTAATAGTTGCTTTATATCTCGAGCCCAAATTAAAAAAGCATATAAATTTGTTACGAAGCAACAGATTACTGCATTAAGGAAGTCTATAAAGAGAATCAAAGCATTTTCACAAAAACAATTGAGTAGAAGCTGGTCAATTACAAATGATGGTTCTATGCTAGGTGAAAAAGTAACAGCTATTAGCTCTGTGGCTATATATGTTCCAGCTGGGAAAGCATCTTACCCATCAACTGTACTTATGAATACTATTCCCGCTAAAGTTGCAGGAGTAAAAAATATAATAATGGTTAGCCCAATTGATAAAATTGAAAATCATGCTTTGGCAGTTGTTGCAGCAGATTTATGTGGAGTCGATAAAATATTACGAATAGGTGGAGCTCATGCGATTGCTGCATTAGCATATGGCACAAAAAAGATTGATCAAGTAGATAAAATCGTTGGTCCGGGTAATATATATGTCACTCTGGCAAAAAAAATTGTCTATGGAGATGTAGGTATTGATAATATTGCCGGTCCATCAGAAATTGTGATTGTAGCTGATGAGTCAAATAACCCAGAATGGATTGCTATGGATTTATTTTCTCAAGCTGAACATGATGAGTTAGCGCAACCTATACTAATAAGTAAAAATGCAAAATTACTTAATAAAGTTAGAGAAGCAATAAAGAATTTACTTCCTTCAATGCCTAGGAAAAAAATAATTTTGAAGTCACTCAATAATAGAGGTTTATTTGTTAAAGTTAAAAATTTTAATGAAATTATAAGTATTGTTAATAGAATTGCACCAGAACATTTGGAGATTATGTCTAAAGATTACAAGAAAATATCTAAATTTATTCAAAATGCTGGAGCAATATTCCTCGGAGAATATAGCACTGAGGCTTTTGGTGATTATTGCGCAGGACCAAATCATGTTTTACCGACATCTGGGTCTGCTCGCTTTTCATCACCTCTAGGCGTGTATGATTTCCAAAAACGCTCAAGTCTAATTAAAATTTCTAAGAAAACTGCTGCAGAACTTAGTAAAATTTCATCATCTATAGCAATAGCTGAAGGTTTGTACTGTCATGCTATGGCAGCTAAGTATAGAGAATAACAGAATATATTTATCACTGATAATTCATTTTTGAAACTAGGATGTTAACGTTGATCAGCCTATCGTCTCTTTGAACACTCATTGTAATAACTTCACCTGGTTTTAAACGGCCAATTATTTTTTGTACTTCTTTAATTTCAGTGACATTTTTATTATTTATTTTTTTGATTATATCAAAAACTTTTATACCTCCTTCATCCGCAGGACTATTTGGCATTATACCATTTACTAAAACACCAATACCCTTATAGTTTTGTTCTGCCGCAATACCTACATACCCTCTAATAACTTCACCATTCTCTATAATTTCTCTGAGTACAAACTCTGCAATATCTATGGGTATCGCAAAACCAATACCGTCCGATCCGCCTGATAATGTAATAATTGATGTATTGATGCCTATCAGTTCAGCATTTGAATTAACTAACGCACCACCTGAATTTCCTGGATTAATTGCTGCATCAGTTTGCACAAATCTCTGATACGAATAAGCATTTGGTTGAATCTCTTTATCTGTAGCCGAAATAATTCCTAAGGTTATAGTCTGGCCAACTCCTAAAGGGTTGCCAATTGCAAGAGCTATATCTCCAATACTAATATTTTCTATTTTCCCAAAGGTAATAGGTCTGGTTTTTTTATTAATTTTAAGAACCGCTAAGTCTGTTATAGGATCTATACCTATAACTGCAGTGCTATGCTCGTTACCTTCATAATCTTTAACAAGAATCTCATTTGAACCAGCAATTACATGAAAATTAGTTAATATATGCCCTTGCGAACTTACTACTACGCCTGAACCTTGGCCTGTTGGCGACCTATCTCTTTTTTTCAAAACTCGTTCTCTCGGGTCAACAAAATAAATATTATCTCTAGCTGTGGATTTCCTAGTATAAATTGACACCACAGACTGGTTAACCTCATTAAAAACATTAGAATAACTATTGTTGTATCCTTGTGTTAATGGTTTATTTTCAGCCTGAATAATTTCGATACGATTACCAAATATATTTGGTCCTACTAGGGATATAATCGCTGCAGTTATTACTCCGACTACAATGTAAGCTTTAATATCTTTCATACATTAACAATCATAATTCATTTAGATTATATTATATATTACTATAAGACTCTTATTAAATTTTGTGTTAGTATATACGCGATTGAAAACGAACTTATTTGAGACACTGATGACGGATTCAAAAACACCATCAAATAGAAGGAAATTTTTAAGAAATATAACTCAAGTTATGGGTGGTGTTGGTGGTATATTTGCACTAATACCATTTTTATCGACCATGTCTCCAAGCGAAAAGGCAAAATCTGCCGGTGCGCCAGTTGAAATAGATATATCTTCCATGACACCAGGAACATATAAAGTGGTTGAATGGAGAGGTAAGCCTGTTTGGGTAGTTAGGAGAACGCAGGATATGATTGATAATACACTGGAGGATAACGAAATATTAAGCGACCCTAAGTCTTTAGAGGATCACCAGCCTGCTTACACGCAGAATAAATTTAGGTCTATAGACCCAGAATTTCTAGTTCTAGTTGGTGTTTGTACCCATCTAGGTTGCTCACCTCTATACAAACCAAGTTCAAATTCCACAGAGCTCGGAATAGATTGGCAGGGCGGATTTTTTTGCCCATGTCATGGTTCTAAGTTTGATTTATCCGGAAGAGTCCATGCAGCAATGCCAGCACCATATAATCTTGAAGTGCCACCGCATCACTTTGCATCAAATACTAAAATAATCATTGGCGATGATGGAGATAATATTTAATGAATAAGTTTATGAATTGGATTGATCGGAGGTTACCTGTAAGTAATTTTGTAAAGAACCATTTGTCACAATATTATGCTCCAAAAAATTTCAATTTTTTCTATTATTTTGGTGCATTAGCAATTTTCATTTTTATATTGCAAATAGTGACTGGTATATTTTTGACAATTAATTATAAACCTGATGCCGCTCAGGCATTTGCATCTGTGGAATATATAATGAGAGATGTGGAGTGGGGATGGCTTATTAGATACCTTCATTCGACAGGCGCATCCTTTTTTTTCATAGTTATTTACTTACATATGTTTCGTGCCATGCTCTACGGATCATATAAAAACCCTAGAGAATTACTATGGTTATTTGGTATGTTAATATTCGTCCTTTTAATGGCTGAAGCATTTATGGGTTATCTATTACCATGGGGACAAATGTCTTACTGGGGCGCTCAAGTCATCATCTCTCTATTTGGAGCAATACCATACTTTGGAGAGTCATTAGCTTTATGGATAAGAGGTGATTATGTTATTTCGGACGCAACTTTAAACAGATTCTTTGCATTTCATGTTATCGCTCTACCATTATTACTATTTGCATTAATTTATTTGCATCTTGCAGCTTTACATACAACGGGATCTAATAATCCTGATGGTATTGAAATCAAACAAAATAAAAATGAAGATGGTATTCCTAAGGATGGCATTCCATTTCATCCATATTACACTGTTAAAGACATATTTGGTCTTTCTGTATTCTTATTAGTGTTTACATTTATAGTTTTTTTCATGCCAGAGCTGGGTGGATTCTTTCTTGAAAAAGATAATTTTGTGCCTGCAGATCCATTAAAAACTCCTGAACATATTGTTCCAGTTTGGTACTTTACACCATTCTATGCAATCCTTAGGGCCATACCTGATAAATTAGGCGGAGTCTTAGCCATGGGTTTAGCAATATTTGTATTATTTCTATTACCATGGATTGATAGATGTTCAACAAAGTCCATAAGATATCGTTCTAAAACTTATAAAGTTTTATTATCTCTTTTTGTAATAAGTTTTATCTCATTAGGGTATATTGGGATGAGTGCCGCAACACCTATAATGACATGGATAGGCCGATTTTTTACATTAATTTATTTTGGATTTTTTGTTGCTCTTTATTTTACTAGTGTGAACGAAAAAACAAAGGAAGTGCCCGATAGAGTTACAATGCATGATTAGATTACTTACTTTCGTATCCATATTAGTTACATTTAATTTTGCTCAAGCAGCGTCAAACAATATCCAGCTCAAACCTGTGCTAATTGACTTAAATAATAAAGCGTCACTACAAAGAGGTGCGAAGATTTATGTTAATAATTGCTTAGGGTGTCATACACTCAAATACCAAAGATACGTAAAATTTATAGACCATTTATCTCTAACTAAAGAAGAAATAGAAAAAAATTTAATATTTACTACCAATAAAGATGGAGAGCAAACAAAAATTGGTTCGCTCATTCTAAATTCTGTTAATACAGACACAGCTATTGAGGCGTTTGGAGTGGTGCCACCAGATTTAACATTAATTGCAAGATCAAGGGGTTCTGAATGGCTTTACACATTCCTTACTTCTTTTTATGAAGATGATAGTAGACCACTTGGTGTGAACAATACATTATACCCAAACGTTGGCATGCCACATGTGCTGTCATGGATGGAGGGTTTAAAAAAAGCTCAACTTTCTGATAAAGGTCAAATCATATATGCTTATAAAGGGTCAATGACGGCCGAAGAATATGATTCTACAATTGTAGATTTGGTAAATTTTTTAGTCTATGTATCAGAACCTGCTCAATTAGACAGATATAGAATTGGTTTTTGGGTTATAATCTTTCTATCATTATTTTCATTTGTTGCATATTTGCTTAAAAATGAATACTGGAAGGATGTAAAGTAAAAAATGACCTCTTTAGCAAATAGAAGATCAGCCATATTATTATTTTCTTTACCTGATTGTTTACATAGTCATCGAACAAGGCTAGTAATTAAAGAAAAAGAAATTTCCGCAGAGTTGCATGAAATTGATTTAAGTAATATTTCTGAAGAAATCAAATTTATTAGTCCTTATGATGATTTTCCAACATTAGTTGACCGAGAGCTTGTCTTGCAAAACTCAAGGGTAATCATAGAATACCTAGACGAGAGGTTCCCGCACCCACCACTATTACCAGTAGATCCGGTACAAAGAGCAAAATTTAGATTAGCACTGGATACTATTGAGCATCAATGGTACCCGGAATTTGAAAAAGCATATAAAAATGGTAAATTAGATGACCAGTTTATAGCTAACATAAGCGCATATTTTTTAGAAATCATTCCTTTGATAACTGATGGATTTTTCATGAGTGATGATTTTGGTTTAGTTGATTGTAGCCTTGCACCATTATTATGGAGAATCAAGGCATTAGGAATTGATATTAGTGAAAATAAGAAAGTTATTGATGATTATTCTGATAGAATATTTAACAAAGAATCATTCCAGGCAAGTCTAACAGAAACTGAAAAAGATATGTAATTACTTAGTCAGGTATTTATCAATACATTCACAAATGGAGTGAATTGATATTAGATGTACTTCTTGAATCCTACTTGTCCTATTGGATGGGACTATGACTGGTAAATCTTTATCACTTAATAACTTTTTAGCACCCCCACCATCACATCCAGTCATTAAGATAACAGTCATGTTTTTAGCATGAGCAGCTTTAATTGCTTCGATTATATTTTTTGAATTTCCACTTGTAGTAAAAGCAATTAAAACATCTGTATCCATGCCAATAGCTTTTATTTGTTTCGAAAATATATATTCATAACCATAATCATTAGCTATGGATGTTAATGTCGCTGTATCTGAATTGAGAGATATTGCCGCCAACTCTTCTCTCTCTAATTCAAATCTATTAATAAATTCTGAGGAAATATGTTGTGCATCCCCAGAGGAGCCACCATTACCACATGCAAGTAATTTTCCATTATTTGATAACATTTTAATAAGAATTGATGTTGCATCATTTAATGCATTGAGTAATGTAGTTTCAGAAGCAATGCTTACTTTCTGATTTTCCGTAAAATTATTCTTAATAATATCAATATTTTTCATAACTTAAATGTTGGACATTGATTATACTACATTATAACCTAGCAAGAATAAACATAATAAATATATAACAATGACTGGCATCTTATACATAGTCTCAACTCCCATAGGCAATCTAGACGATATTACCCTCAGAGCCTTAGAAGTACTAAAAAATAGTGATTATATTCTTGCAGAAAGTTCTGTCAGAACATCAAAACTTTTAAAACATTATCAGATTAGCAAAAAACTTATTACCTTTAATAAAGATAATGAAAAAAGGAAAATATCTAAAATCCAAAAAGACTTAGAGAGCGGCTTGATAATATCACTATTATCAGATGCGGGAACACCAGCTATATCTGACCCAGGTTTTGAAATTATAAGGAGGGCACAATTATTTTCAGTGGTGCCAATCCCTGGGCCAAGCTCACTCACAACAGCTTTATCAATATCACAAATACCAATCAATAAATTTTTATTTCTGGGGTTTTTATCTAAAAAACTATCTGAAAGAAAGAAGCAGTTACAATATTTAGAAAAATATGATGTGCCACTAGTAATTTTTGAGAGTAAACATAGGATTAATGGTTTACTTAGTGAACTCATGCTACTTTTTGGTGACAATTTAAAAATATCCATTATGAGAGAATTAACTAAGATCCATGAAGAGGTTATTCATGGAAATATCAAAGATATTTTTTCTCAAATAAGTAAAAAACCTTTGGCAGGTGAAATTACTATGATTATTGCTCCAAATAAATCAGAATTAGTTGAATTGAGTAATTTTGATAAGCAAATTCATGAATTACTTAAAAAATATTCTGTGAGCGAGGTTGTGCAGATAATAAGACTATTTAGTGGAATAAGTAAAAAAGAATTATATAAATATGTATTAAACATTAGACAGGAAGCCTAGTCTATCGTACAATCTAGTTTTAGATGAAACTAAAAAAAAACAATCAAAGATGACTCGACTGAGCCATCTTTTTTTTTATTAAAAATATAAAATTTGAGTAATCCTGAAGCAATATTAATGTTGGCAGATGGGACTAAGTTCCATGGATACTCAATTGGTATTAAAGGTTTTGCAGTTGGTGAAGTTGTTTTCAACACTTCTATGACAGGTTATCAAGAGATAATTACCGACCCATCGTATGATAGTCAGATTATCTGTTTTACAAATCCACACATTGGGAATACTGGAATTAATTTTGAAGATTATGAGTCAAATAAAATTTATGCATCTGGAATTATTATAAAAGACGAGGATATTGCTTCTCATAATTGGCGTGAAAAAAATTCTTTAACTAATTATTTGAAAGAATCAAATAAATTAGCTATTGCCGGTATAGATACAAGAAGATTAACTAAAATCTTAAGGAAAACTGGCTCTCAGAATGCTTGTATAATTACAGACTCCACAGATACAAAAAAAGCAGAAACTAAATTAAAAGAATTTCATGGCCTAGACAATAAAGATTTAGCTATTAAAGTTACCTCATCGGAACCATATATGTGGAATGAGGGAATAATAAATATTTATAATAATGAATCTGAACAATTACCAAAAAAAGAATTCAATGTAGTAGCCTATGATTTTGGCATTAAAAAAAACATTCTAAGGATATTAAATGATCTTGGTTGTAGTTTAACCGTGGTACCTGCTGATTATTCTGTTGATAAAGTAATGAATATGAAACCAGATGGTGTTTTCTTATCTAATGGTCCTGGTGACCCTAAAGCATGTAAATATGCTATAAAAAATATTCAATACCTTCTTGAAAATGAAATACCTATGTTTGGCATATGCTTAGGCTTTCAACTTCTCGCTTTAGCATCAGGCGCAAAAACAGTCAAAATGAAATTTGGGCATCATGGCGCTAACCATCCAGTAATGAACTTAATAAATAAAAAAGTTTTTATAACTAGCCAAAATCATGGATTTATGGTGGACGATACTTCATTGCCATCTAGTATCAAGAGGACACACGTATCATTATTTGATGGATCTCTTCAAGGTTTTTTAATTAAAAATAAATATTCGCTTGGTTTTCAGGGTCATCCAGAGGCAAGCCCCGGCCCTCAAGACATACGTTTAATATTTAAAGAATTTTTAATGTTAATGACAGAGAAAAAGAATGCCAAAAAATAAAAAAATAAAAAGTGTAATGATAATTGGAGCCGGCCCAATCGTTATAGGTCAGGCATGTGAGTTTGATTATTCTGGTGTTCAAGCATGTAAAGCTCTAAAAGAAGAGGGCATAAGAGTTATATTGATTAACTCCAATCCTGCAACTATTATGACTGATCCTGACATGGCTGATAAAGTATATATAGAGCCAATACATTGGAGAAATATTGAGAAGATTATTAAAAAAGAAAAACCAGATGCAATTCTCCCTACAATGGGTGGTCAAACTGCTCTGAACACTACTCTTGATTTAAATAGACATAAAATACTTGAAAAATATAATGTAAAGATTATTGGTGCCAGTGTAGATTCAATTGATATGGCCGAGGATAGAGAACTCTTCAAGGATGCAATGAATGAAATAGGTTTAGAGACCCCGCTTGCATATATTGCTCATAATTATGAAGAAGCACTTCAACACCAAAAAAGAATTGGCTTTCCAATTCTAATTAGACCATCTTTTACTCTTGGTGGTAGTGGCGGAGGTATTGCGTATAACATACAAGATTTTGAGACTATTGTTAACAGAGGCTTAGATTTATCTCCTACAAACGAGGTATTAATCGAAGAATCTGTTATAGGATGGAAAGAATTTGAGATGGAAGTAGTTCGAGATAGCAATGATAACTGTATCATTATCTGTTCAATTGAAAACATTGACCCAATGGGAATTCATACAGGTGACTCAATTACTGTCGCACCTGCGCAAACTTTGACAGATAAGGAATATCAAGAACTTAGAAATGCTTCAATAATGGTTTTAAGAAAAATTGGTGTGGACACAGGCGGCTCTAATGTTCAATTTGCCATTTCACCTGTTGATGGACGCATATTGGTAATTGAAATGAATCCTCGAGTATCTCGTTCATCAGCTTTGGCATCTAAGGCAACTGGTTTCCCAATTGCAAAAGTAGCTGCAAAGCTTGCAATAGGTTATACATTGGATGAATTAAGCAATGAAATTACTGGAAATGTCATACCAGCTTCTTTTGAGCCTAGCATAGATTATGTTGTTACAAAAATACCAAGATTTGCATTTGAGAAATTTAAAGAGGCTGATGATAAATTAACTACTCAAATGAAATCTGTCGGAGAAGTAATGTCTATAGGAAGAACTTTTCAAGAGTCTTTCCAAAAAGCTTTGCGAAGTCTAGAAATAGGTATCGATGGTCTTAATGAACTGGATTTATCCCACAAAAAAAATCATGACTTAATAGAAAGAGGGTTGAGTAATGCAACACCTCAAAGAATATTATTCGTAGCAGAAGCGTTCAGAGCAGGATTATCATTAGACAAAATATATAATCTAACAAGAATTGATAAATGGTTTTTAATTAAAATAAATGATTTAATTGATGAGGAAAACTTAATTAAAAAAACAGATTTTAAAAAACTTGACAATAAACATCTTTCAAGGCTCAAAATAAAAGGCTTTTCCGATTCTTTTATAGCTAAATACTTAAATATCAAAGAAGAAGATCTTAGAAAGTTCAGAATAGAAAACAAAATTATACCGGTTTACAAGAGAGTTGATGCATGTGCAGCAGAATTTGAAGCCACCACAGCTTATATGTACTCCACTTATGATGAAGAATGCGAGTCTAAACCAACACAAAATAAAAAAATCATGATTCTAGGTGGAGGCCCTAACAGAATAGGACAAGGCATAGAATTTGACTATTGTTGTGTACATGCCTCTCTCGCTCTGAGAGATCAGGGTTTTGAGACAATCATGGTAAATTGTAATCCTGAGACTGTATCTACAGATTTTGATATTTCCGATAGACTTTATTTCGAACCTCTCACCTTTGAAGATGTGATGTCAATTGTAGAAGTGGAAAAACCATATGGTTTAATCGTTCAGTATGGTGGCCAGACACCGCTCAAATTAGCAAATAAACTTGAATCACATAACGTCAACATTATTGGTACTTCCCCACAAGCAATAGATACAGCAGAGGATAGGGAAAAATTTAAAACATTAATCGAAAAACTTAAGCTGCTTCAACCAAAAAATGCTACTGCTAGTAATACCGACGAAGCTATAAATGCAGCAAGTGATATTGGTTATCCATTAGTTGTAAGACCATCGTATGTGTTAGGTGGAAGAGCGATGGAAATAGTAACAAGTAATGAAGATTTGAAAAGATACATGGATGAGGCAGTTTTGGTATCCAATGACTCCCCCGTTCTTTTAGATAAATTTTTGAATGATGCGATAGAGGTTGATATAGATGTCATAAGTGATGGTAAAAATGTATTTATAGGTGCAATCATGGAGCATATTGAAGAAGCTGGTATACATTCGGGCGATTCCGGATGTTCTATACCTCCATTCACTCTAACAGAAGAAATTTTAGAAAAATTAAGACATCAAGTAACACAATTAGCCTTAGAGTTAAATGTAATAGGTTTGATGAACACACAATTTGCTATCAAGGATAATGAAATATATCTCCTTGAGGTAAATCCGAGGGCATCGAGGACTGCGCCTTTTGTTTCAAAAGCTATAGGTATACAGCTTGCTAAAATCGGCGCACTTGTAATGGCAGGAAAATCTTTAGAAGAATTAAATATCAAAAAAGAGGTTACGGCAAATTATTATTCAGTAAAGGAAGCTGTGCTCCCATTTTCAAAGTTCCCAGAAGTAGATGTCTTACTTGGTCCAGAGATGAAATCAACTGGCGAGGTTATGGGGATAGGTAAAAGTTTTGGAGAAGCATACTTTAAGGCACAAAGAGCTGCTGGTGTAATCTTGCCTAAAACTGGAAATGTTTTCTTAAGTGTCAGAGATAAAGATAAGCCTGCCATATGTGATATAGCTAGGGAATTGAAAAATATTGGGTTTAAGCTTTATGCTACAGGGGGCACACAATCTTATTTGAATAGAGAAAATATTGAATGTAATAGAGTTAATAAAGTTAAAGAAGGACAACCACATATTGTGGATATGATTAAAAACAAAGAAGTACATTTGATCATAAATACCACTGAAGGTGCAAAATCAATAAAAGATTCATTTTCTATTCGCAAAGAAGCTACAATTAATAATGTGTGTTTGACTACAACAATTTCTGGAGCTAAAGCATTTTGTAAGGCAATTTTATTTATTGATAATTTTGATGCCATAGACATAGAATCTCTTCATCAAAACCTAGATTAGTCAATTTCAGCATACCTTTCTTTGTTGATAAGATTTTCGCTGTTAGCAACTACGCAGGTTATACATGTATCTCCAGTAACGTTGACGCTCGTTCTCATCATGTCTAATAACCGATCTACCCCTAACAAAAGTGTAATGCCTTCTAATGGAATTCCTATTTCTGTAAGAATTAAAGATAACATAATTATACCGGCACTAGGAATACCTGCGGTCCCTATTGATGCTATTGTTGCAGTAAAAATTATAATAACCATATCAGATATTGCAAGATCAAGACCATAGTATGAGGCAAGAAAAAAGGCTGCACAGCCCTGCATAATTGCTGTACCATCCATATTAATTGTAGCACCTAATGGTATGGAGAATGATGCATAAGATTTATCAACGCCATATTTATTTGTTACTGTTTCAAGCGTATAAGGTATAGATGCATTACTACTTGAAGTACTAAATGTAAAAACTAAAAGCGATTTAATCTTAAGGTAAAAATTTTTTATGCTTAAATTTGTAAATACTTTCAATAGCGCACTATAAGTAACAATAAAATGAATAATTAAAACAATAGTAACAATTAGAAAATATTGTATTAATGGCATAAGTAGAGATAATCCTTGAACAGCAAAGGTTTTAGCAAGAAGAGCAAAGACTGCTATAGGTGTAAGACTTATTATAATCATCACCATTTTATTAAAAATTTTGTTTAAATTTTCAATCATATTAATAAATATAGGTATATCCTTTTTTACGTATGATGCAGATATACCTAAAAATATAGCAAATACTAAAACCTGAATTACATTGCCATCAACTAAAGCTGCAAAAAAATTACTAGGAAAAAAATTTAATATAAAATTAGAATTTTCTTTTGCGGAAATACCACTTTCAATCTCTGAGGGCATTTTAATTTCAGATACATTATATTCCACTAAACTAGATACGAAAAGTGCTATCGAAATTGCTATTATAGTACTGATTATATAGAGTAAAAACGTTTTTAATCCGAGTCTACCAATAGTAGATACATCATTTAAAGATATAATTCCTGATATCACAGAAACGAATATTAACGGCAATACAATCATCTTTAGTAATATTAAAAAAATACTCGAAATCGTATATAAGACCTGATTTATAAGGAAAGATTCAGAAATTGCGCTAGGTAAAAAAAAATAATTCATCAGAAATCCAAATAAGATTCCCGCTAGCATTGAATATAAAACTTTTTTTGTGAAAGCCATTTAATTTATATTAAAGACTTAATTACATTCTCGTAATTTGGCTCATTTGCAATTTCTTGTACAAGCTCTGAATAAATAATTTTATCTTCCTTGTCAATAACTATAACTGCTCTCGCGGTTATGCCAGACAAAGGCCCATCAGTCAATAATACACCATAATCTTTTGCAAAATTTCTTGATCTCATCATTGAAAGAGGTTTGACACTATTTAAGCTCTCTTGTACACAAAATCTTTTCATAGCAAACGGTAAGTCAGCGGACACAGCTAATAGAACTGTGTCAGGTATAGACGCGACCTTCTCATTAAAAATCTTTGTTGATTTTTGACATACAGGAGTATCCAGGCTTGGAATTATGGTAAGTACTTTGTTTTTGCCAGAATAATTAGATAGATTGATATCATTCAATTCAGAATCAACCAATACAAAATCAGGAGCAGACGTCCCATTATTTGGTATATCTCCATTTGTATTAACTACATTACCTTGAAGTGTGATTTGAGCCATACATAATCATATCAACCTAAATATATATATTCAATGTTATAATTAAGTCATGGCAAAATCTTCAAAATCAACTAAATGGATTAAAAGTCATCGAAATGATCATTTTGTAAAGAAATCCATTAAAGAAAATTATCTTTCAAGAGCAGCTTATAAACTAATTGCGCTTAATGAAAAGTATAATTTCCTTAAGAAATCTACTCGGGTTGCAGATCTTGGATGTGCGCCAGGCTCATGGTTACAGGTCTTGAGTGAATATAAAAATATAACTCTGATTATAGGTATTGATATTCTAGATGTTGAAGAGATTGAAGGCACAATTATATTAAAAAAAGATATTCTTGATTGTAACAATTTAGAGGGTTACATGGAAAATAAGAAATTAAATCTTGTTTTATCAGATATTGCCCCTAATATTACTGGTATAAGTGACATAGATCAGAGTAACTTTTCGATTATCGCAAAAAGCATATTATCTTTTTGTGAAGTGAACCTAGAGGTGAATGGTCTTATGATAATGAAGTATTTTTTAGGAAGTAGTTTTGAAAAAACACATAAGAATTTGGGCAATTACTTTAGAAAAATTGATGTTTTTAAGCCTGAATCATCTAAAAAAAACAGTAAAGAGGTATACTTGGTTTGTATTGATTTCAAACCTTGATATGATAGAAGATAGTAATAATTGACAATTCTTCTAGTTAGAATAGAATGATTCTAAGATAAGTGAAAGTTTATGAGTGATTTAATAAAAAATTTGGTTATATGGACAGTAATTGCCGTTGTGTTGATGTCGCTTTTCAGTGGTATGAGCGGAAGAAATCAAGCTACAGACGAATACAATTATTCTGAGTTCATGCAACAAGTGCAAACAGGACAGGTCGAGCAGGTAGTCATATCTGGACGTGAAATTTCAGGCACATTAAAATCTGGTCAATCGTTTATTACTTTCAGTCCTGAAACTGATAACTCCGCGCTAGTTGGAGAACTACTTAACAGCAAAGTAAAAATTGCAGGTAAAGCCCCAGAAAAACAATCATTTCTTGCTCAGATTTTTATTCACTGGTTTCCATTCCTGCTTCTAATTGGAGTATGGATATTTTTTATGAGGCAAATGCAAGGTGGCGGCGGTGGTGGCCGTGGAGCTATGTCATTTGGCAAGAGTAAAGCAAAACTTCAGACAGAAGATCAAGTTAAAGTAACTTTTAAAGATGTAGCTGGGGTTGAAGAAGCTAAAGAAGAAGTCAAGGAACTAGTTGATTTTCTTAGAGATCCAGGCAAATTCCAGAATTTGGGCGGTCAAATCCCTAGAGGCGTTCTCATGGTAGGCTCTCCTGGTACTGGTAAAACTCTTCTAGCTAGAGCCATAGCTGGTGAAGCAAAGGTTCCATTTTTTACTATATCTGGTTCTGATTTTGTTGAAATGTTTGTTGGTGTAGGAGCATCAAGAGTTCGTGACATGTTTGAACAAGCTAAAAAACACGCGCCATGTATTATATTTATTGATGAAATTGATGCTGTGGGCCGACATAGAGGCGCTGGAGTCGGCGGTGGGCATGATGAACGAGAACAAACATTAAATCAACTACTTGTTGAAATGGATGGCTTTGAAGGCAATGAAGGTGTCATCGTAATAGCAGCGACCAACAGACCAGATGTATTGGATCCTGCATTATTAAGACCAGGTAGATTTGACAGACAAGTAACAGTTCCATTACCTGATATCCGTGGAAGAGAACAGATCTTGAAAGTACATATGAAAAAAACTCCTATCTCAAATGATGTTAAACCAAAAGTTTTAGCAAGAGGGACACCAGGCTTTTCTGGAGCAGACTTAGCAAACCTAGTCAATGAAGCTGCATTATTTGCTGCAAGAGCAAGCAAAAAAATTGTAGAGATGGAAGATTTCGAAAAAGCCAAAGATAAAATTCTAATGGGTGGAGAAAGGAAATCCATGGTGATGAATGATGATGAACGTAAATTAACAGCTTATCATGAGGCTGGACATGCAATAGTAGGCAGACTCGTTCCTGACCATGACCCTGTTTACAAAGTTAGCATTATACCGAGAGGACGTGCTCTAGGTGTTACTATGTTCTTACCAGAAGAAGATAGATACAGCAACAGCAAACAAAGAATTAACAGTATGATTGCAGCTTTATTTGGAGGCAGAGTGGCTGAAGAAGAAATTTTCGGAGAAGATGCTGTAACAACAGGTGCATCAAATGATATTGAGAGAGCAACTGCGCTAGCAAGAAGCATGGTAACTAAATGGGGTTTATCAAACAAAATGGGCCCGCTTGCTTATGCAGAAGAAGAAAATGAAGTTTTCTTAGGAAAATCTGTTTCACAACAAAAAACGGTTTCTGATGAAACAGCTCATACTATTGATTCAGAAATCAGAAAAATCATTGATAAGCAATATGCCCGTGCAACTAAACTTATCAAAGATAATATGGATAAGATGCATTTAATGGCTGATGCACTTATGAAGTATGAAACCATCGATACCAACCAAATTGATGAAATTATGGAGGGCAAAGTTCCTTCTGCCCCAGAAAGCTGGTCTGATGACGATCCTTCAGACACAAGTGGCGGTGTATCTGAATCAACAAAAGAGAATCCAGCTACTAACCCTGTATCTTAATTCAAAACTATTAAATAAATTCTATTGCTATTTCATGCAATAAGATAAAATATCTTATTATATGAATTGGAAAAAGATCTATAAATACCCGACTAGTAATAGAACAACTATTAATGGCTCGAGATACTATGAAATCAATAATGAAAAATTACCATCTGTAACAGAAATTTTAAAAGCTACTGAATCTGAAGATAAAAAAAAATCTTTATTACAATGGAGACAAAGAGTTGGTGATTTTGAAGCAGAAAAAATTATCAAAACATCTTCGACTCGTGGCACACTAATGCATAAATATATAGAAGACTATCTCATTGGTCAAACTAAATTAGATATTTTCGATAATAGTGAAGCAACAGTTATGGCTAAAAAAATTATAAACGAAGGTCTAGTTAATCTAGATGTACTATGGGGCGCTGAAGCAACATTAGCCTATCCTAATTTATATGCCGGTACAGCAGATGCTTGTGGAGTCTTTAATGGAAAACAGACTATATTAGATTTCAAACAATCTAATAAACCAAAAAAAAGAGAGTGGATTAATGACTACTTTCTACAAGTTGCCGCATATGCTCTTGCTCATGATAAAGCTTATACAACTAATATAACTCAGGGTGTAATACTTATGTGTACACCGCCGCCTAAAGTTTTCTATCAAGAATTTTTAATATCTGGACCAGAGTTTAAGGATTATCAGAACCAATTTATGAATAAAGTAGAACAATATAATTTAAAAAAAAATACATCTAATCATGGCAAAAGGTTACTTAAATGACATTTAATCTCACTAAAAAGGATTTATATATAATGGGTATAGTAAACTTTACTCCTGATTCTTTTTATGACGGAGGTAAATATAAATCTGTTGATGATGCATTAAAATCAGTAGAATTAATGATAGAACAAGGTGTAGATATTATAGATATAGGCGGCGAGTCGTCAAGACCTGGATCCAAAAGAATAAGTATTCAGCAAGAAATTGATAGAGTTGCTCCAGTTGTAAGTAAAGTAAGAGAGAATTTTGATATTCCAATTTCTGTAGATACTATGAAACCTGAACTTTTGGAAGTGCTTATCCCATACAATGTTAATATGGTTAACGATATATCTTCATTATCTAATCCTGGGTTAATAAATATTATTAAAGACAATGATATGTATATCTGTATTATGCATATGCAGAAGAATCCTGAAGAAATGCAGATTAATCCTGCATATAATGATGTAAATGATGATGTTACACAATATCTAGATGATAAAATGAATTTTTGTATTTCTAATGGCATCAGTAGAGAAAAAATCATTATTGACCCAGGATTCGGTTTTGGTAAAACACTAGATCATAATTATAGCTTATTGAATAATCTCGACAGATTATTGAATATTAATCAAAATATTTTGGTTGGCATATCTAGAAAAAGTATGATTGGTAACTTACTTAATAAGGACGTCAATGATAGATTATATGGATCTTTAGCTGCAACTGTAATTTCTATTATAAATAAGGCTAAAATCATCAGAACACATGATGTTAGAGAAACAAAAATTGCTGCAGATTTAACTCAATCTATTATAGGAGCAACATGATGAAACTTTTTGGCACAGATGGAATCAGGTCAGAATATAATAATTTTCCTATGATAGACAAAGATCTGATAAAAATTGGATATTGTTTTGCTAAATCTATGTTTGGTAACAATCATGGTAGAATATTTATTGGTAATGATGGGAGAGAATCATCTACTGATATCTTGAATTCTTTAAATACTGGGATATCACAACAAGGATCCGACGTTATATCTGTAGGGCTATTGCCTACCCCAGCATTAAGCAGTTGTATTTATCTAAATAATAATTCTAAAACTGCGGGAATACAGATCACTGCATCTCATAATCCTTATTTTCATAATGGTCTAAAGTTTTTTGACAATAAAGGTCAAAAAATTGATCATGATATGGAGCAGTTAATAGAAAGATATTTTGATGACCACAAGACCATTTTAAATACCAATCTGAATGGAAAAAAAATTGAACATAACCTAACTGATTTTCAAAATATTTATATTTCATATATTGATAAATATTTATTATCTAAGGCCTTAAATAAAAATACTAGAAAATTAAATATTCTGGTTGATTGTGCTAATGGCGCTGCATCGCATCTAGTAGATAAAATTTTCAAAAATAGTCAGATAAATCTAATTCCAATTTTTAATGAACCAAATGGATCAAATATTAATTTAAATTGTGGTGCTACCGACCTAACTGCTTTAAAAGATTTTATTTCTTCATTTAACAGTATACAAGCAAAGTCCACTAAAAAAGAAAAAGAATCGATTCTCAAAATTGACCTAGGTGTTGCGCTTGATGGAGATGCAGATAGAGTAATTTTTGTAGATGAAAAAGGTAATGTAATAGATGGAGATAAAGTTTTATTTCTGTTGTCACAATACTACAGAGATAAATATGATTATAACGGACCAATTGTTGGGACAGTAATGACAAATTATGGAATTCAAAAACTTTATAAAGACAAAGATATTAGGTTTATAGAGACTGATGTTGGAGATAAGAATGTATTAGATGAAATGAAAAAATCTAATTCCTTACTAGGAGGAGAGTCCTCAGGGCATATAATTATTAAAGACAATATTAATAGATATGTTGGTGATGGTTTAATAACCATGATAAATTTTATAGAGATAATGTTAGAAAATGTTGATACTTTTTTGAAATATGAAAGAGAAATAACTTTGATTCCAGCTACATTAACAAACATATCTGTTCCCGATAAACAAAAGTTCATGAGTGATTCTAAAAATATATTAGCAATACAAAAAATTAAAGAAAAGATTGATGTACATGGAAGAATTTTAATACGGCCGTCTGGTACGGAGAATATTATTAGATTATTAGTAGAGCATGAAGATATAAATGAGATTAAGAACTTAATTAACTATTTTTATGATAATATTAATAAGGATACTATACATGACAAATAGAAAATATTTAATAGCAGCAAATTGGAAGCAAAATGGTAATTTGAAAAAACTTACCATGCTTACTAAAGACTTCTTAAAACTATTTAAATCTAAGAATATATCTAACGAAGTTTTACTTCTACCACCATCAATTTATGTTCCTAACATTAATCAGATTATTAAATCAGGCGGAGTGGAGTGTGCTAACATTAAATTAGGTTTACAAAACATCTCTCCATTTAATGAAGGCCCTTTTACGGGAGAGATATCTGTAGAAATGTCTAGAGATTTTGGATGTAAGTATGCTCTTATAGGACATTCAGAAAGAAGACATGTATTTCATGAAAAAGATGCACATATAGCTCAAAAAATTGAGATAAGTCTGAAAAATAATCTTCATGCAATACTATGTGTTGGTGAAACGCTTAAGGAGTTTAATGCAAAAAAAACTAAAAGAGTAATTTATAGACAGTTAAATCAAGCTCTAAAGGATTCGTTGAAAATATTACGTATTAAGAAAAATAAACTGATCATTGCATATGAACCTGTTTGGGCGATTGGTACTGGTAAATCTGCAGATATTAGTCAAATAGTAAATACTCATAAATATATACAAGATACTCTGACTAAGATTCTGGGCAAACATAATATAAAAATATTGTATGGAGGAAGTGTTAACGAACAAAATATCACACAAATTCTCTCATTAAACGTTGTAAATGGAGTGCTTGTAGGTGGAGCATCTTTAAATTCTAAAAAATTTATTGATATTTGCTCTGCAATTTGAGATAAATACATCATGCAAACATTAATATTAAGCATTCATGTCATTTTAGCAGTTGTGCTAGTTATACTTATTCTTGTGCAACATGGGAAAGGTGCTGATGCTGGTGCAGCCTTTGGAAGCGGTGCTTCATCTACATTATTTGGAGCTAGAGGTAATGCAACTTTTTTAACAAAATTAACAACGGTGATTGCATTATCTTTTTTCTTAACAAGCTTATCACTAGCGTACTTTGCTTCAAATATATCTCCTAGCAATGACAGTTTAATTGATAAGGCCGCACAGACACAAAAAAAAGATTCGGGTTTAGATGAGACAAATAACCTTCCTTAGTTTAGCCGATGTGGTGGAACTGGTAGACACGCTGTCTTGAGGGGGCAGTGGCGTAAGTCGTGCCGGTTCGAGTCCGGCCATCGGCATACTATGGAGCTATCCAATAACCTTTGAAATTATTCTCTTTTTCAAACTTGAGTCTCTTATGACCTTTAGAAGATAATAGTAGCCAATCGATGGAGAATATTTCAATAGAAATCACAGAAAAATCTGGACTAAGTTCTTCATGTCTATCTACATGAACATCAGCAGGTGCATGTATTCTTGTACCTGGTTTAATATTCTGAAAATAACATTCTTTAGATTGTGTGCTCATCAAATTCCATCTGTTATGACATTTTTTATCATTATTATAAATATTCGCATCACCTTTTATTCTTAATTGTACTTTTTCTTCTTTGCTATAAAAAAGAGCAGTAACTTTTTTATTTTTTTTTATTTCATTTATTTTATTTGATAGGTTGTTTGTATGAAAAATAATTATTTTCTTATTTTTATCCACATCTCTTAAAACTACTGTTCTACATTCAACATGATCATTTGATCGAGTAGCTAAATTAAAGAGATGGTAGTCAGAAAATCTATTTTTGACTCCCTCATGAAGAGCCTCCCATATATTCTCAAATATATCATCAATATCACTATGGTTTATATCTTCAGTCATTTTAAACATTCTATCATTTTATAGCTTTTTAGTGCTACCTAACTATGCAATAACTCTAATATATAGTATGTCTAATGTTTATAGGATATAATGATATCGTTATGATGTTAGAGTATTTACCTATATTAATTTTTTTGGTTTTTGCATTGATTTTTGCATGCATAATGCTTGGTATTGGGTTTACTTTTGGCCCAAATAACCCTGATACTGAAAAAAATTCACCATATGAATGCGGATTCGAAGCATTTGAAGATTCTAGGATGAAATTTGATATTAGGTATTATTTAGTAGCTATTTTATTCATAATTTTTGACCTAGAAATCGCATTCCTATTTCCATGGGCAATTGTAATTCATGAGATAGGTTTGACTGGTCTTATAGCAATGGCAATATTTTTAACTATATTAATTGTAGGGTTTATATATGAGTGGAAAAAGGGTGCGTTGGAGTGGGATTAGAAAATATACATAAAGATGGATTTGTGTTAACAAAATCATCCAATCTATTTGACTGGGCAAGAACTGGTTCTATGTGGCCAATGACATTTGGTCTTGCATGTTGTTCAATTGAAATGATGCATGCAGGAGCATCAAGATACGATTTAGATAGGTTTGGAATGCTTTTTCGTCCTAGCCCAAGACAATCAGATGTAATGATAGTTGCAGGAACACTAGTTAACAAGATGGCACCTGCTCTAAGAAAAGTTTATGATCAAATGGCTGATCCTAAACGGGTAATTTCAATGGGATCATGTGCTAATGGAGGCGGTTATTATCATTACTCTTATGCAGTTGTAAGAGGTTGCGACAGAATTGTACCTGTTGATGTATATGTACCTGGCTGCCCTCCAACAGCTGAAGCCTTGTTATACGGTATTATGCAGCTTCAGAATAAAATAAGGCAAAAAAATACATTAACAGCGGATTCATCGGATAGTTTTAATCTACGGCGTACTAATCAAAAAGGTTTATAATGCAAAAACTGATTGCAGAAAAAATATCAGCTAAATATGATGTTGAAGATAATACTGATTTTATCACATTAAGAATAAACAAGGACGATCTTTTACATGTTATGAAGATACTTAAACATGAAAAGGAATTTTCTTTTAACCAACTTACTGACTTATGTGCAATTGATTATAGTATGTATGGTAAGACAGAATGGAAAACAAAAGAAGCTACTAATACAGGATATAGCAGAGGAATAAAACCATTATCACATGGAAGAATAAAATTTGAAGATGATAACTCATCTACAATAGAATCAAAAAATAGATTTTGTATTTCGTATCATCTGTTATCTTTGGTTCACAATGAAAGAATTAGAATAAAAGTTTATCTAAGTAGCAACCCACCTGTAATTCCATCTGTAACGTCATTGTGGCCTGCTGCAGATTGGTATGAGAGAGAAGCTTTTGATTTGTTTGGTATTTTATTTGATGGACATCCAGACCTTAGAAGAATATTAACTGATTATGGATTTATTGGATACCCATTTCGTAAGGATTTCCCTTTAGTTGGCAATATACAAATCAGATATGATTCCAATATAAAAAGAATTATTCAAGAGCCTGTAGATATTAGTCCGAGAGTATTAGTACCAAAAGTAATTCGTGGTAAAAACAAATGAAAGAATTTAAAAACTTTACAATGAATTTTGGCCCGCAACACCCTGCGGCACATGGAGTTCTACGACTAGTTCTACAAATGGAAGGAGAAGTAATTAAAAATGCCGACCCACATATAGGATTACTTCATCGTGCAACAGAAAAACTTGCAGAGTCCAAACCATATAATCAATCTATTGGCTACATGGATAGACTAGATTATGTCTCTATGATGTGTAATGAGCATGCCTATGTTCTAGCAATTGAAAAACTATTAGATATTGAAATACCAGATCGTGCTAAATATATTAGAGTCATGTTTGATGAAGTAACAAGAATACTTAATCATTTATTATGGTTAGGCGCTCATGCATTAGATATAGGGGCTATGTCAGTTTTCTTATATGCATTTCGCGAAAGAGAAGACTTAATGGATTGTTATGAGGCAGCTTCTGGCACAAGAATGCATGCAACTTATTATAGGCCAGGAGGAGTAGCTAGAGATCTACCTTCAAAAATGCCTAAATATGAAAAATCTAAATACAAGGATACCTCAGAATTAGAAAAATTAAATTATAATAGAGAAGGATCGATGCTTGATTTTTTACATGACTTTACTAGTAGATTTGACGATTGTGTAAATGAATATGAGAATTTGTTAACAGATAATAGGATATGGAAACAAAGGACGGTTGGTATTGGTGTTGTAGATGCAGACAGAGCCATTGAATTAGGTTTTACTGGCCCTATGTTAAGGGGTTCGGGTGTCAATTGGGATTTACGCAAAACTCAGTCTTATGAAGTTTATGATAAAATGAACTTTGATATACCTATCGGCACAACAGGAGATTCTTATGATAGATATCTTGTTAGGATTGAAGAACTTAGACAATCAAATAAAATAATTAAACAATGCATACAATGGTTAAATGACAACCCTGGCCCAGTAATGGTAGATGATGCGAAGATTGCGCCACCTAATCGTGATTCTATGAAAACAGAAATGGAGTCATTAATACATCATTTCAAAATCTTTACAGAAGGTTTTTGTACACCCGTGGGTGAGGTTTATTCAGCAGTTGAAGCCCCCAAAGGTGAATTTGGGATTTATATGATTTCTGATGGCGCGAATAAACCATATAGATTGAAGATACGAGCTCCTGGATTTGCACACTTAGCATCGTTAAATGAGATGTGTAAAGATCATATGTTATCAGATGTTGTAACAATTATCGGAACTCAGGATATTGTTTTTGGAGAAATAGATAGATGAAAAATATATTTACTATTGATCGAAATGTCTTGGATCTCATCGATAATGTACGGAGAAAATTTCCTCCTAATCAAAAAAGATCATCTATTATTGAGAGTCTACTAATACTTCAGCATCATTATAATGGTTACATTTCAAAAGAAATGATTGAAGCATTAGCAGCATATCTTTCTGTTGAAGAAATAGATGTCTTAGAAGTAGCTACATTTTATACAATGTTAAACCTAAAGCCAGTTGGTAGGAATACTATAGCAGTATGCAATAATGTTTCATGTATGTTAAAAGGTTCGGACGCTATCTTGTCTCACATACAGAAAAAACTAAATATTAATGTAGGAGAGTCAACTAGAGATAATAAATTTTACCTTAAAGATGAAATTGAGTGTCTAGCAGCTTGTAATGGTGGACCTATGATGCAAGTTAATCATAAGAACTATGAAAATCTTACAATTGAAGAAGTAGATAAAATTTTAGAGAATATAAAATGACTTTAAATATTTGTACATCAACATTTAATAAAAGAAATTCTAGTAGCCTAGATACGTATTTGAGCGTCAATGGTTATAAAGCATGGAAAGATATAGTCTCTAATAAAACTTCCAAATCTGATATTATAAGTAAAATCAAAAATTCTGGCCTTCGAGGAAAAGGTGGCGCTGGGTTCTTAACTGGAGTGAAGTGGTCATTTATCCCATTAACTAACGATCAAAAGTACTTAGTTTGCAATTCTGACGAAAGTGAGCCTGGAACCTGTAAAGATCGAGACATATTAAGATATAACCCACACTCAGTGATTGAGGGGATGTTAATAGCTTGCTATGCGATAGGCGCATCTGTTGGGTATAACTATCTTCGCGGTGAATTTATAAAGGAACAATGGTCAGTTTTTAATAATGCTATACTTGAAGCACAAAAAAATAACCTTATAGGTAAAAATATCTTATCTTCGGATATCTCAATTGACATAATACCACTAATAGGCGCAGGAGCTTATATAGTTGGAGAAGAGACTGCTATGTTAGAGTCCATTGAAGGTAAAAGAGGCATGCCAAGGATAAAACCTCCATTTCCAGCAGTTAAAGGATTATACGGCAAGCCTACAATTATCAATAATACTGAAACATTGGCAACTGTCCCAAGCATCATGCTAAACAATATAGATTGGTATAAAGATTTAGGAGTTAATGGGTCTGAGGGCGTTAAAATGTTTTGTATGAGTGGCCATATAAATAATCCAGGTAATTATGAGATACCTCTTGGCACACCATTCTCAGATTTACTGAATCTAGCTGGAGGTGTTACTAAAGG
Organism: Gammaproteobacteria bacterium; assembly: GCA_002698665.1. Classification (GTDB taxonomy): domain Bacteria; phylum Pseudomonadota; class Gammaproteobacteria. Next base: position 25,736 of record NZZP01000029.1, read on the forward strand.
GAGAAATCTTAAAGCTGTTATACCTGGAGGTTCATCAGTGCCTGTAGTTAAAGGTGAGGAGATGATGAAGCTCAATATGGATTATGAGTCAATTGCCAAAGCTGGCTCTATGTTAGGCTCTGGCGGGGTAATAGTAATGGATGACACTACTTGCATGGTTTCTGTTCTTCAAAGAATATCAAGGTTTTATTATTCTGAGTCTTGCGGCCAATGCACACCATGCAGAGAGGGAACTGGTTGGTTATATAAAATATTGTCAAACATATTATCTGGCAATGGTACAGAGCATGATTTAATGCAATTAGATAGAATAGCATCACAAATAGAAGGACATTGTATTTGTGCTCTTGGTGATGCTGCAGCCATGCCTGTAAGGAGCTTTTTGAAAAATTTTTGGAATGAATTTGAATATTATGTTGTAAAAAAACAATCTATGGTTTCTCAATAATGAAAGTAATTATTAATGACTCAGAGTATGAAGCAGTAGAAGGTGAAACCATAATTCAACTTTCTGATCGCATTGGAGTACATATACCCAGATTCTGTTACCATAAACATCTATCTGTAGTTGCTAGTTGTAGAATGTGTTTGGTAGATATAGAGGGAATAAAACATGCTCAACCGGCTTGTTCTACGCCGCTTAAAGAAGGGATGAAAATACATACCAATTCAACCAAAACTAAAGATGCACAAAAAAGTTCAATGGAATTTCTATTAATAAATCACCCACTAGATTGTCCAATATGCGACCAAGGCGGAGAGTGTGAGCTACAAGATGTTTCTCTAGAGCATGGAGATAGTCACTCTAGTTATATGCAACTGAAACGAGTAATTATTGACAGAGACATTAGTCCGTTAATTTCAACCGATATGACAAGATGTATTCATTGCTCACGATGTGTAAGGTTTGGTGAAGAAATTAGTAATGTCAAAGAGCTTGGTCTTTTGAATAGAGGAGAAGATATGACCATTGATTCTTTTATTGAGAAAGGAGTTTCATCTGAGTTATCTGGTAATATGATTGATCTTTGCCCCGTGGGTGCATTAAATAACAAACCATATCGGTATTCCGCCAGAACCTGGGATTTAAAAGAGCATAGCGCTATTTCACCTCATGATTGTCTTGGTTCAAATATATATTATCATACATATAATAATAGAATAGTTAGAGCAGTGCCAAAAGAAAACCAAGATATTAATAAAACATGGTTGTCGGATCGTGATAGGTTTGGTTATGAAGGTATATATTCTAATGACCGAGCTCTTAAAGCTATGATTAGAGTAAATGGGAAGTTAGTTGAATATGAAAAGCAAGTTTTTTTACAAGAACTTTCAAAGACTATTACTAAAAACATCGAAGATTATGGTAGTGATATGATTGGTTGTCTGATATCAGGACAATCTACTAATGAGGAATTATTTTTATTCCAAAAATTATTTAGAGCATTATCAATACCAAATATTGATCATAGAACTAATGAGTGTGACTTTGATTACCAATATGACTATCCTTTAATGCCATCACTTAATTGTAATTTTAATGATATAGGTTCATTTGATAATATTATTCTACTTGGAGTAAATATTAAATCAGAATTTCCTATCTTATCTATTAGATTACATGAAGCTTCAAAAAATAAAACTAAGATACATTCAATTAACTTTAAATCTACTAGAGCAAGCTTGCGTCCTATGATGGAGAATTTCAAGCTTACAAGCCAAACTAATATAGAGGATATTGATATTTTAAATATTGAAGATATTTTAAAAAAACAAAATATAAATAAACAGAAGAAAAATATAATAATAGTTGGCCCAAGAATATCTTATTTACCTAATCAGTCAAATATACTATCTATGTTGAAGAAACTAGGCGAACCTTATGCAGTTAAAATTGGCTTTCTAACGGATTTTTGTAATTCTACGTCTGGGTGGCTTTTGGGCAATGTTCCTCATAGAATGCCCGCGGGAGGAACTTGTGAAAAAAATGGTCTAAACTCGATTGATATGATAAAAAATAAACTGAAATCCTACATATTATTTAACTTAGAACCCGAACATGATTTTATCGATTCTAAGCTACTTGAGCAATCTCTTGAAAATTCTCAATGTAATATAGTGTTTACAAGTTATATATCACCAATGATTGAGAAGTACGCTGATGTAATAATCCCGCTTACTGTATTTGCTGAAACATCAGGAAGTTATATTAATATAGAGGGGAGATGTCAATATTTTGATAAAGTAATTAATCCTGTTAGTACAATATTTTCTGGATCATCTATTTTAAAACAATTATATAATAATCTTACTGATAGCAATATTACACTAAATGATGTTAAAAATGAGGTTATTGATGTTATATCGAATGTAGATTTCAATTCATATCCATCCAGTAAAACTCAGAAAAATTCTACTCATAAAGGAAAAGATAGTTATATTCCCATTCAAAGATATTCATATTTTTCAGATGCAACTGTAAGACGGTCAATTTCTCTATCTGAGACAGAACATTCAAAAAAGGTTGAAAAGACAAATGTTAAATTAGAATCACTTAACACAGTGCTAGAGAAATGAATATTTTCATTACACTTATTAATATCTTATTAGATATAATATTAGTCGCTGTTCCACTATTTTTAATTGTTGCTTATACAACATATTCTGAAAGAAAAATAATTGGTTTTATGCAATCTAGGATGGGTCCAAATAGAGTTGGACCATCAGGGTTCTTGCAGCCTATTGCCGATGTAATTAAATTACTTACTAAAGAAATTATTATTCCATCTAACGCAAATAGAGGTTTGTTTTTAACCGCACCAATAATCATGCTAGTACCTTCATTTTTAGTATGGTCTGTTATACCTCTATCAGAATATTTTGTCATTGCAAATATTAATGCAGGTTTATTATTTATTTTAGCTTTAACATCATTGAGTGTGTATGGTGTTATTCTTGCGGGGTGGTCTTCTAATTCTAAATATGCTTTTCTAGGCTCAATGAGATCTGCTGCACAAATTATTGCTTATGAAATTGCTATGGGGTTTGCTTTGGTTGGCGTACTAATGGCAGCAGGTAGCCTAAACCTTCAGTCAATAATTGAATCTCAAAGAGGTGGATTATTTAATTGGTACTGGCTGCCTTTATTTCCATTATTTTTAATATATCTAATATCAGGTATAGCGGAGACAAATCGTGCACCATTTGATGTTTCAGAAGGAGAATCTGAAATTGTAGCAGGATTTCATGTTGAATATTCAGGTGTTGCATTTGCAATGTTTTTTTTGGCAGAGTATATGAATCTTATCCTAATTAGTATCCTCACAAGCATAATGTTTTTTGGTGGATGGTTGTCTCCTTTTGAAGGCACCTTTATAAATAGTTTCTTTGAGTGGATTCCTGGCTTTGTTTGGCTAGCTATCAAAACACTATTCTTTATATTTATTTTTTTATGGTTAAGAGCTACATTACCAAGATATAGATATGATCAGATAATGAGATTAGGTTGGAAAATATTCTTGCCTATTACAATTATATGGATTTTCTTAGAAGGTATTATGATATATTACAAAGTTGGTCCATGGTTTATAGTATGAAGTTTAGTATAAAAAAATTATTTAAAAGTCTATTCCTGATTGAAATACTTAAAGGCTTATCAGTCACTGGAAGAAAATTATTCAATAAACCTATAACGGTTCAATATCCAGAAGAAAAAACCCCACAATCTTCTCGTTTTAGGGGATTACATGCGTTACGAAGATATCCAAATGGAGAAGAAAGATGTATTGGTTGTAAATTATGTGAGGCTGTTTGCCCTGCGCTTGCTATTACTATTGATACTGAAATGCGAGATGATGGTACCAGAAGAACAACAAAGTACGATATTGACTTATTCAAATGTGTATATTGTGGGTTCTGTGAAGAAGCATGTCCTGTAGATGCTATAGTTGAAACAAAGATATTTGAATTTCATTTTGAAAATCGCCATGAAAAAATTATAAATAAATCGCAACTTCTAAAAATTGGCGAAATTTATGAAAAAGAAGAAATTAAAGATAGAAGCAAAATAAATTAATAATTATATGAATATTGAGTTAATAGTATTTTTTATATTCTCATCATTATTGGTATTGAGCTCATTAGCTGTAATACTCATTAATAACCCGGTAAAGTCAGCTATATATCTAGTATCCTCTTTCTTTTTTTCAGCTGTACTCTGGTTATTATTGAATGCAGAATTTTTATCAATCATCTTAATACTCGTATATGTAGGGGCTGTCATGGTGTTATTCTTGTTTGTAGTGATGATGTTAGATATTAACACAACTGAAGCTAGAGATGGTTTTGTCAAATATTTACCGATTGGTATTTTAGTATTTATTTCTATTGCTGGCATTCTCTCATTCTTTTTCTATACCCAGTTTTCTGATATCAATGAGGATATAACCTATTCTATAAATATAATAGGAGAAGATAATACCAAAAACCTTGGCTATGTTCTATATACAGAGTATATACTTGCATTTGAAATTGCAGCAATATTGTTATTACTTGGAATAATATCAGCTATTACTCTTACCCAACAAAAAAGTATATCTAATAAATATCAAAATCCTTCTGAGCAAGTTAATATAAAAAAATCTGAGAGATTGAAAATTATGAAAGATAAAGAGGAAAAACTATGATTCCTATGTCCTATTATCTTATTTTAAGCTCACTTTTATTTAGTATATCTTTAGCTGGTATTTTTCTTAATAGAAAAAATATTATTATTATGCTGATGTCATTAGAGCTAATGTTTTTGTCTATTAATTTTAATTTTATAATATTTGGAAATTATCTACAGGATTTGGCTGGACAGGTATTTGTTTTCTTTGTATTAACTGTAGTTGCAGCTGAGTCAGCTATTGGGCTGGCAATTATTGTAGTTTTATATAGAAACAAGCAGAGTATAAATGTCGATGACATAGGAAGGCTTAAGGGATGATAATATCTATATCTGTATTAATTTTATTACTACCACTAATTGGCTCATTAATACTTTTATTTAATCGTGATAATAAATTATACACATCTATAATTGCAAATGTTGCAGTTGGTATACCGATGATACTATCGATATTTCTACTGGTACATTACCTTAATGATTTTAGTATAATTCATAGCGATAAGCTTTTTATATGGTATGCCAATCATAATGTTGTTTTTGGGTTTGGTATATTGGTAGATAGTTTAACAGTAATAATGTCATTTATTGTCACATTTATATCTTTTTTTGTTCATGTTTATTCTATTACCTATATGGAAAAGGATCCATCTATTAATAGGTTTTTCATTTATACAAATTTCTTTACTTTTTCAATGTTATTAATAATATTTTCTGATAACTTTCTTCAGCTATTTATTGGGTGGGAATTAGTAGGCTTATCATCATATTTACTTATAGGGTTTTGGTATAAGAAGAATAGCGCGGTAAATGCTAATCTCAAAGCATTTTTAGTAAATAGAGTTGGAGATATAGGATTGTTGTTAGGCGTAATAATCATATTTTTATCAACTAAAAGTCTAGATTATAATGTTCTATTTAATTCTTTACCTCAACTAACTACTGATTCTATAAATTTTCTGGGCTATTCTTTGGAATTACTTCCATTAGTAGCCTTACTCTTATTCATAGGTGCTGCTGCAAAATCCGCGCAGATACCACTTCACTTTTGGTTACCGGATTCTATGGAAGGTCCTACTCCTATTTCAGCACTTATTCATGCTGCCACTATGGTTACAGCAGGAATATTTATGGTTGCCAGATTATCTCCATTATATGACCTATCAACATATGTTCTTGACTTGATACTTATAATAGGCGTATTAACTGCATTCTTAATGGGATTGGTAGCACTTGTACAAAATGACATTAAAAGAATTATTGCTTATTCAACTATTTCGCAGCTTGGCTATATGACCGCTGCCTTAGGCATGTCTTTTTATAGTTTCGCTATATTTCATTTATTAACTCATGCATTTTTTAAAGCTTTATTATTTTTATGTGCAGGCTCAATTATTCTTAAATGTCATCATGAACAAGATATAGATAAAATGGGTGGTTTGAGAAATATTATGCCTATAACTTTCTTTACCTTCCTTCTTGCAGGCTTAGCTCTCATAGGGTTTCCATTAACATCCGGTTTTTTTTCAAAAGATTTAATAATTGATATTTATAAATATAATGATCATTTTGCATACTATCTTCTTATTGGAGGAATTTTTATTACAACCCTATACACATCTAAAATTTTCTTAAAAGTTTTTTTTGGTAAAAATAAATTAAGCATAACTAAATCTGATACTTTAGAGAATAATGACTCTCTTATAATACCTCTTGTAGTGCTATCAGTGCCGAGCGTATTGATTGGATGGGTTCTATTCGATAATGTCCTGTTTAATAATTTTTTTGCAACCTCAATATCAGATTCTGTTAGAATACAATCTTTTTATAGTGAGTATATTATTCATTCATCTGTATTTGTATTTCACTCATTTACCAGTCTAAGTTTTTGGACTCTTATAATAGGTTTAGTTGCCTCTTATTATATTTATAATAACGATCTAATGCCTGATAAGTTTATAAATAAATTTGCATTTTTAAAATCAATACTATTAAATGAATATGGCTTTTCTCATTTATCTGATAAGATAATTCCTATAAAAGTAAAATCCTTATCTGATTATTTTTGGCGAAAGTATGATATCAGGGTTATTGATAAATTTTTCATTAATGGTACAGCTAATGTAGTATCAATTTTATCATCCAAATTACGAATGCTTCAAACCGGATATCTATATCATTATGCATTTACCATGATTATTGGTTTACTAATTTTTTTAATCCTTTTTTTGGATTTCTAATATGAATATTACATCTTTACCATTACTAAGTTTCTTAATATGGACCCCGATACTTGGTGGACTAGCATTGCTATTTATAGATCAGAATAATAAAAAACTCATTAAATTATTAAGTCTTATCTTTTCTCTAATTACTTTATTATTATCAATATTATTATTAATATATTTTGATTCGAGTTACTACTCATTGCAATTTATTGAGAAAGTTGCATGGATTACTAATATTGATATTTATTATTATCTAGCCGTAGATGGATTTTCAGTTCTATTTATAATTCTGACAACATTCATCACATGCCTCATTCTTTTATTTAATTTATCAGAAGACAGGGAACAAGCAAATAAATATATGGCACTATTTCTCATTTTAGAAGGCTTACTACTTGGTGTATTTTGTGCTTTCGATAGCATATTATTTTATATATTTTTTGAAGCTATGTTAATACCCTTATTTTTGATAATAGGTATATGGGGCGGCACTAATCGTGTTTATGCAACCATAAAATTCTTCATTTATACACTATTTGGATCAGTATTAATGCTCGTTGCATTGTTATACTTATCATATCAAGCTGGAAGTTTCTCTATAGTGGATTTTTATGATTTATCGCTTAACTTAAATACTCAAATCCTAATTTTTTTAAGTTTCTTAATTGCCTTCGGTATTAAAATTCCTATGTGGCCAGTTCATACTTGGTTACCTGATGCTCACGTCGAAGCTCCATCTTCTGGATCTGTTATCTTGGCTGCCGTGCTTCTTAAAGTTGGGGGATATGGAATGATAAGATTCCTTCTTCCTATAGCACCAGATGCTGGTTTTTACCTTAATACTTTTTTAATTCCTTTATCGTTAATTGCTATTATTTATATTAGTTTCGTAGCTTTAGCACAAGAAGACATGAAAAAGCTGATTGCATATTCATCTGTTGCACATATGGGTTTCGTAACACTTGGAATTTTTTTAGTTTTCAATTCTATTTATGCAACAAATAGTCTATCTGAAATAGCTCACATTGGTTTACAGGGAGCTGTAATGCAAATGTTATCTCATGGACTCATATCTGCAGGATTATTCATGTGTATTGGCGTAATTTATACTCGTACTCATTCAAGAATGATTAATAAGCAATCTGGAATAGGACAAGTTATGCCTTTATTTTCCGCATTAATGATGTTTTTCTTATTATCTAACTCTGGGCTTCCTGGGACTTCTGGATTTGTAGGAGAATTTATGGTTCTAATTTCAAGTCTTGAAAATAATATAATTTATGCTGTGCTTGCATCTACAACTCTTGTTTTAGCCGCATCTTATTCATTATGGTTAGGGCGAAGAATATTATTCGGTGATATATCTGGGGATCTTGTAGCCCAAATGAAACAACTTAAACCTGAAGAATTTTGGCCACTAATCATACTTGTGGTTGCTATACTAATATTAGGAATAAAACCAATGTTACTCTTAAGCTTTAGCGAACAATCATCTTTATACATTATTAACGCTATCTCGAAAGGTTATTAAATATGATTAATTATTTATTTATTATGCCTGAAATATTTATTACTATAATAATAAGCGTAGTAATATTAGTTGATATTTTCCTACCGAAAAAGCATCGAATTTTTTCATATTATTTCATACAGGTTTCACTTTTAACTTGTATTTATATGATTTATTATAATTTAAATTTTCTTCAATTGAGTGACTCTCAAATATATGATACTGGAATTTTTTCTAATATTTTTAAATTATTTGTTTTAGTAAGTTTGGTTCTGATATTCTACTATACTTCGAACTTTCTCAAATTCTTTGATTTATACAAATCAGAATACTTTATCATATCATTATTCGCACTATTAGGCATGATGATTATAATATCTTCAGAACATTTTTTATTACTTTATCTTGGCATAGAATTAACATCACTATCTTTATACTCAATTATAGCTTTCAATAAAAATTCTATTTTTTCATCAGAAGCAGCAGTTAAATATTATATACTAGGAGCTATATCATCAGGATTTTTATTATTTGGCATATCCCTAATCTATGGGCTTACTGGTAGCCTATTTTACCATGAGATTCACCAACAGATTTCATCACTTGATTTAACAGTGAGTCAAGAAAATATCAAAATAATAGGATTTATATTTGCATTAACGTTTATCTTTATTAGTCTGGCTTTTAAATTTGGTGCTGCACCATTCCATATGTGGATTCCTGATGTTTATCATGGGTCATTAATAACAACAACTCTGTTTTTAAGCACTATACCTAAGATTGCTATTTTTATTGTTTTTATAAAATTATTATCAGTAGTTTTTAGCGCACTGGCAATTTTTTGGTCTGATATGATAATCATACTAGGTGTTTTGTCTATATTGATTGGAAATATTGTAGCAATATCTCAAATCAACATTAAACGTATGTTAGCATATTCAACTATTGCTAATATTGGTTTTATTTTATTAGCAATCTCAGTTGGCACACCGGAATCTTTTAAATCAGCGATGTTTTATACACTAGCATATGTGATAACCACAATTGCAGCATTTGGATTATTATCTCAGCTTATATGTAATAATGAGCCTTTAGAAGACATAAAATCTCTCAATGGACTTAATCAAACCCATCCCATAATCTCATTCTTACTTATGACAATTCTACTCTCATATATCGGTATACCTCCTTTTATCGGTTTTCATGCAAAATTATTTGTTATTCAGTCTTTAGTAGAATCAAACAATTTTATTTTGGCGATTTTCGTTGTTTTAATGACTGTAGTGGGTTCTTATTATTATCTCAGGGTTATAAAGGTAATGTATTTTGATGATACTGATAGTAAAGTGAAATTGATATCACCTTTGTATGTTTCAACTATATTTATATTTATACTAATTTTATTTGGTATTTTTCCAGATCTTTTTGGTCAACTTAGTGAATATTCTATAAGCAACCTTTTTAATACTTGAAAATTCTACTCTTAAATTATAGACTCCCAATACAGTGCGGGGTGGAGCAGTCTGGTAGCTCGTTGGGCTCATAACCCAAAGGTCGTAGGTTCAAATCCTACCCCCGCTACCA
>NZZP01000030.1 GCA_002698665.1 Gammaproteobacteria bacterium
TACCAGGTGCACCACTTGAAATAAGATGTGCATGGGGATCTCAAAATAACTACTGTTTCACAACAACAGCACTTACATCTCAAATCTGGCTAATCTATGAAAAAGATAATGACTGGCATGCTGAGTCTGTAGGTACTATTGGTGATCCTGCTAAAATTCCACTACCTGTAGATATTTCTATCACAGCTGATGATAAACATCTTTGGGTAAATACATGGAATGATGGAATGACAAGAGTATTTGATATCTCTAATCCGCACAATGCTGTGGAAGTTAAAGCTCATAAAATTGGTGATCAAGTAAACATGCTATCTCAAAGCTGGGATGGAAAACGTATTTACTTTACATCATCATTGTTAGCTAACTGGGATAAAGCTGAAGTAGAAGGCGGGGAAGGAATTCCACAATTTTTCAAAGCTTTTCATCAAGATGGCAATGAGTTAAAACATCAATTTACCATTGATTTTGCTAAGGAAAAGCTAGGTATGCCGCATCAAATGAGATTCGGAGCATACTCGCTATATTCTAAGTCACCAAATAATAAAAATTTGGCAGAACTTAGCAAGTAAAATACTGTCATAGTTATAGACACCCTCATTGGTGGTAAATAACGTAAAATGGCTGTAACTGTTAGACCGCTTACTTTGGTAAGCGGTCTTTCTTTTTTATCAAAAACACACTACAATTATATTAATTTGTCAGCATGAATTTATGTATGGAGAGATATTAAATCAATGGCTAGAATAAATGGAATATTATTACTTTTTGTGTTGTTTTTTCAACAAGTTGGAGCACAAGAAGCAACTTATACATCTGAAGTACTTGCGCCTGGTTGGACTGATTTAAATTTTACTGCACCAGATCCAGCGTCTTACACTTTAGCAAGTTACAAACCTGCAAAGGATGGTATTGTTATTGATTCAGATGGAAACACTAAATCACTTCACGATATTTTTGATAATAAAGTTGTTCTTCTTAATTTTATGTACAGCACATGTACAGATGTAAATGGCTGCCCTCTTGCTACTGCTGTTTTTCATAAGGTTAAACGTTTATTAGATAAACAACCTGATATTGGTAAAGATGTAGTTTTAATTAGTCTAAGTTTTGATCCTGAAAATGACAATCCTGATGTTATGAGATTGTATGGTGATGGAACAGACAATGGTACTGTAGAGTGGAAATTCCTTACAACCAACTCATTAAAAGATCTTGACCCAATCCTTGATGGCTATAGCCAAAGAATTATAAAAGAGTATGATGAGCAAGGTAATTATATTGGGTCGATTTCGCATATACTTAGGGTTTTTTTAATAGACCAACAAAAATCTATACGTAACATATATAGTGTCTCTTTTCTTCATTCAGATGTCTTAATAAATGACATCAAAACATTAGTACACCCTGAATCTAATAATGGAACGACTGTAGTTGCATCTGCCGTACAAAATGTTTCTTCTACCGCTACACTTGCAAAACCTGGTGATAATAAGGATGGGTATACACGTGATGACTATACAACATCTACGCAAGTACTTGATAGAATAGGGGTTGCTACTGACTTACTTGCGATTGCTAATACACAACAGCTTGGCTTACCTAAATTAAAAGTACTCGAAGGAACTACGCTAACCAGAGGTAAGATAGCATTAGGCAGAAAATTATTTTATGACAGGAGACTATCGCACACTGATACAATCTCGTGTGCCATATGTCATGTTCCAGAGATGGGTTTTGCGCATAATGAGTTAGCAACAGCAGTTGGAACTGAAGGCAGATCTGTTCCAAGAAATGCTCCTACTATACTTAATGCAGCATTGTTGACCAGATTATTTCATGATGGCAGGGAACATTCTTTAGAAAACCAAGTATGGGGACCTCTGTTAGCTCATAATGAAATGGCTAATCCTGCGCCTGGGTATCTTATTAAAAAAATAAAAAGTATACCTGATTATGACAACTTATTTGAAGAAGCATATGGAACAGGCCCATCTATTGACACGTTGAGCAGAGCTTTCGCTGCGTATCAGTATGCGCTTATAAGTGGTAATTCTGCTTTTGATCGTTGGTACTATGGTGGAGATCGTAGTGCTATATCAAGCGATGCAAAAAAAGGATTTAAATTATTTACTGGCAAAGCTTCTTGTGTTACTTGTCATACAGTTGGAGAGGATTATACACTATTTACAGATGAACAATTACATAATACGGGTATTGGTTTTGATGCATCAATGTATGTGGAACCAGAAAGGAAAAAAGTTATACTTGCGCCTGGTTTAGAAATTGAAGTAGACACTACCACTTATAAAGACAATTCACCATTTAAAAATGAAATTAAACCAAATGATCTAGGCTTGTACACCGTAACTCAAGATCCAAATGATAGATGGAAATTTAGGACACCATCATTGCGTAATGTAGAGATTACTAGACCTTATATGCATAATGGATCTATCGCCACATTAAAAGAAGTTGTTCAGTTTTACAACAAAGGTGGAATAAAAGAAGTTGGTAAAATGAAAAATGAGAATATAAGCCCCTTAATGTTTCCATTAAACTTATCTGAAAGAGAAGTAGACCAGATTGTTGAGTTTCTTAAAACCTTGACGGGAGCAAATGTCGACACATTAATCTTGGATGCTAAAGCAGCCCCTATTGGTGAAATATCATTAAATGATCCAAATTGGTTCCATGAAAATAAACCAAAGTACTAATAAATGCATAAATATTTATCAATAATAATTTTATCATCAACCCTTCTATTTTCTAATTCGACATTCACAGCAACTTATTTGATGGACCCTATGCCTAGTAATAATCCTGCGCCTGAATTTAGCTTAATAGATATGAATGAAGAAATACACACCTTGAAAAGTCTTGAGGGTAAGTTCTTGCTAGTAAATTTTTGGGCCACATGGTGCACACCATGTAAAGTTGAGATGCCAACACTTGAAGCAATTCACAAATATATGGATAATGACAAATTTACTGTAATAGGTATTCATGTGGGACCAGGACCTGAGAATATCAAAAATTATCTAGATATTAGTCCAGTAACTTTTCCTATTTTAATAGATATGGATATGGAATATAATTGGGGCGTTCCTGGCTTGCCAACAACCTTTTTAATAAGCCCAGACGGCAAGATGTTATATAGAGCTGTTGGTAAAAGAGATTTTTCTACTCCTCAGATGCAAGCTTTTTTTACGAATGAGATTGATAAGTTTTTCAAATAAAGACTATTAATCAACAAGAAATAATTCTGATATATTTTCTTTGTCCTTGTTACCATAATATCTTATAAACTTTCTATTATTAATAAATAAGTTTCTGTTGATTACGTTTGAAATGCGATTAATAAAAAACTTTATGAAATTGAACTCAGCAGCATTCGACTTACTATAATTTTTTGCTAGTTTCTTTTGTGTGGTAAATATAGTGCCTCTTTTGATGCCGTTAGCAAAATTGTGACCAATTTTACCTTTAATTAATACACTACCAGATATCATTTCTGAGCAAGCATCATTACCAAGGTTGCCTTCTATTATTATATTACCTCTTCGTATTCGTTGTAGAGATTTATTACCTACGTTGCCAGATATATATATTAGACCATCTGAAATACCCTCATTTGAGGAATTTGGTTTAGAACCAAGATAGTCTCCACAATTACCATTAACACGTATAATCCCACCTTTAAGACCACTTGCGCAATGATCATTAGCATTTCCATAAATCTCGATTAAACCTGAAGACATTTGAGCACCTAGGTAATCACCTACATCTCCAAATACCTTTAGAGAAATCTCTTTCAAACGATATCCGAGATTATCCATTAGTGAGTTTGCAGATTTAACCACTAGATTTTTCTTGTCTCCATTGGATATGTCAAATATATTATCTAGTCTATACTCTTGATTACCATACATTACTTTTTTTGCCCTAAAAGTAGTTAATGAATCGTATTTACATATGTCGGATAAGAAAGACATGTCAACTCTATATTTAAATCTAATTTTAGGTTTAATTTGAATTGGTTTCATTTCAGTATTTTAGTTAAATAAAAATTATGTTGACCGAGTTTTCCACCATAATTTCCAGCAGAAATTGAAACAATATCTTTTTTAATTTTTGATTTAGATATACTAGTTATACACTCTTTCATGGCTATACTAATATCATTAGCAGTTAAACCGTTAATTACTATCTCCATAACGCAGTTAACACTATCCTTCAAATTACTATTGGTGAGACTTTTCAATGTTGGACAAAATGCATCATTAGTTGATGCTATAAGAGATTTATATTTTGAACCTACTTTGGACCCTGATCTTACTACGCCACCAGGGAATGGTGTTATAACATTTTGTAAATTTTTAATTGAGTTTATCGCGGTTTCACATGCAGCTAGACAAGAAGCTCTATTTTTACTCAACACTAGAAAATTACCGCCACCAATAGCTGGGATTCTTCCTGTGCTTTCCTCGCAGAGAAACTCTCCATCCATTACAGGAATTCTCCAGAATCTCTTATTAGTTATTTTTTTAGATATCTGAAAACCGTCACCAAAGTATCTTAAATTTTTGCCTAGAGGTATCATATCCTCACTATCTAAACCAGAAAATACTGCAGTCGTTGGACAAGTAAGCAGACATTGTCCTACCCTTGTTTCGAGTTGTTTTTCTAGTTGACTCCTAGACATTGAAAACAAGAGTATCGCAAAACCAGGTCTACCATCTGGCGTTTCTGAAGGTTTTATTTGTTTTTCAATACCTGCCTCAATGCCACAAGCAATTACAGATGTTGCAAAACCAGTAAATGAATCACAGGCAGTTTTTGCCCATTTTTTATTATCGGCTGTTACAATAATTCTAGTCGCTTTCATGTTGAATGCTTCTGCAAAAGTATTATCGATAGTCAAGCCATGGTATTTCATTGTTTTCTCTTATATTTACATTCATTAACATATACTTTGCTACCAATCATATTCTCCATTTCCTCATCACTCAAAACATAATTATCTAACTTCATTGTATGATATTTATCAAAAAATTTTGTCAAAGATTTTTCAATCGATTTGTCATATTCAGGTTTAACAGTATGTGTTTTCCCCCATCTATATTTCTTTATCTTGCCATTTTCGACTACAATTTCTCCGTCTTTTAATACATATATTGGATGGGCAAACATTTCTTCAATATCCTTAATATTTTTGTCATAGATAGTAATATCGGCGTTAGATCCTATAGATAAGTTTCCTTTTTGTGATAGACCAAGAATTTTAGCTGGAGCAGATCTCGTCATGATTGCTATTTCACTCATTGTATATTCTCTTTTTATGGTATGAAGTATTGTATGATTCAAAATATCTTTAGGCAATTCCCTTAAAATATCATTACGAAAACTCCTATCCATTAATAGTTTGATTAGATGAGGGTATGATGTAAACGGAGCTCCATTTGGATGATCAGTTGTTAAATAAACTTTCCAAGGGTCTTCAGCAAGTAAGAATATTTCAAGGCCTATAGCCCATTGCAATGAGTTTACAAAGCTCTGGTCTTTATATTTAAATGGAACCACGCCGCACCCAGCATCACATTCAATATCCATACACATCCATTTATTAGGATGGGCATGTTTATGATTTTTATGCTGAGACATACTATCCCCTGACATAGTTACAGTCTGTCCAAACATAATCTGTCCAACATCACAAGTTAGGTTTTTAACTTTGTTGAGATGATTTGATATCTCAACCGCTGCAGATGAAAATCCACGATCTCCATTATTGCCATAACTTTGAAATTGAATATGAGTTAGATGGATAGGCATACCTTCAGCAGCTTTAATGGTCTCAATTGTTGATAGAAAATTGCCAGGTATACCTAAATTACTGCAGTGCACATGTAATGGGTGAGGAACTCCTAAATCGTATATTGCTCTTGCCAATTTTGTTACAACATCTCTTGGCGTGATGTTGTAGTACTTTGATTTCTCATCTACATCAAGGGCTCTTTGATTAAATTTAAATGCATTTATGCCTCCAGGATTAACAACTTTTATTCCCATGGATTGACTAGCCTTTAAGATAAAAGCAACATAATCATTTATTACAGATTGACTAGCCTTCTTCCTTAACAAATTTAAAAAAAAGTCGTCATTTCCTAATAGCGCATATCCTCCTTTGTCAATAAACGGTATATCTGCCATTTCTGCGTGTGCTTGTCTTGCGTTTATAGGTAGTAATGCAGGTTCAAAACAAGTTGTATAGCCCATCTCAATATATTTTAAACCTGTCTTGATTGTCGTTGGAGCAATAATAGATGACGAATCATATTTTGCATCAGTCTCATCATGAAATTCCTCTAGCATTAGTCTGGCAATATTTACTTTACCGCCACCAATATGAGTATGAAGATCTATGGCGCCTGGCATTATTATTTTATTAGTGCAATCAATTGTCTGATTAATCTTACCGTGAATGTTATTTTTGTTTATAATTTTTCCATCCTTGATAAAGATGTCTTTAGTCCTATTAAATATATTATTAGTAGGATCATAAACAATTCCTGATTTGAGACGTATTATCATAATTTGATTCAGATTAATTTATTAAATATTGTTTGTGTCGAAGGTAGTTTAAGCTTCCTTACTGACTTAAGAGCAACCGATACTACGTTATCGGTTCTAAACATAATGCCTTCATGGTCTAACCCAGGAATACCAATCGGGATAAAGATATCAGGCTCTATATTTAATTTTGAATTAGGATGCCCTAATACTATGTTGTATATATTTTTATTCATAATCAATTCATTCTCAGATAAGTTAGACACATGTATGACAGTATCAACCTGTTTATTTTCTATCAATTTTTCAGAATTATAGGCAGTTCTATTATGTTTAAAACTATTATTACTATATTTAATTCTTGATGGAAAACCAGTCAGCCATGTAAGAGCTTGGGCAGATGTAGAGTCTGCTAGAGGCCCAGATATAGGCATACAAGCTGCTCTACTAGTTATGTTTAAGTCAACAATGAATTTTGATATCGAAGAGATAATATCTTCTGGATTTTTTGTATTACTAAAATCTGAAGCTGTCCATGTTGACACTAAATATTTAGATTTTTTAATGATTGAGTTAATTTTTACTAAAGATTGTTTTGTAATAAATCTTAATGTTTCAGATTTATTGTTATTTATAATTTTTAAAAAATCAGGTATATTGTCAAGCTTAATTCTAACATTAATAGCATTGGATTTCCTACTGATAGAGTTTATTGTGTTTTTATCAAAACTTCCCACTAGAATTATATTTTTCTTTTTAGGATTTACACATAAACTAGCATCAGGAATAAGAATTCTATCTAGTAACCTAGGATTCTTCTTTAAAATATTATTCCCAAATATTATAATTGTATCTGCTCTATTCTTAGTCTCCATTAATGAAGTTGCAATATAACCAGTTCTTTGAACTATACCAATATTTTGGAATAAGAATTTTGATGTTATATGATCTATTATGCAATGATATTTTGATGCAAAGGTCAATAATGATCTTAGGCCAGATAAATCTGTGCCATGATTAAGTATCAATACTTCAGATTTTTTTTCTATAATTTTTTTAACTTTCTTTAGAGCTTCTGTTAATCCTGTCTTTTTTTTGTTAATAGTTGCAGAAGTTCTACTTTGTGAATTAATGTTATGGCGTGATATTTTTTTACCACATTCTGGATTTCCTTGAGTTAATCTTATGTTATTGTCGCTAGTTTCAATGATTAAATCATCGCAATGCAATGAGCAGAAAGGACAAACCATTGATTTATAGGATTTTTGAGCCGCCATATAAATATATTCTACATTATAAACATGTCACTTTGTACTTAAAAGGTATAAAATATTGGCTTAAAGAATAAATTGTTATGAGTATTAATATCAATTCAAGAAAATTCACTATAACATCACCATCAAGACTTCATCTTGGGTTTTATGGCCTGAATGATAATTATGGATATTCTTTTGGCAGTATGGGCTTAGCTATTAATGCTTATAAAACTAGATTATCCATTAACCCTACAAAACAATTTAAGACAAATATTTCAAAATCATACATTAACCCAATTATAAAATATTTTAAGCCTGCAAATTTGAGCAATGTAGAAATTAATACTTTGAGTCTTCCACCACAACATATTGGACTGGGTTCCGGCACACAACTATCTCTCTGTACTGGAAAGGCTATAAGTATAATAATGAAAAAAAAATTAAATATAGACCAAATTGCTAACATTTATAAGAGAGGTCTTAGATCTGGGATTGGGCTGGAGTTATTTAAAACAGGAGGGTTTATTGTAGATTCAGGCAAGAAGACAAATGAGTTGCCTAAGCCAATACTGAAGCATAAATTTCCATCTGACTGGAAAATCATATTGCTAAACGATAAATCTCTTAAAGGTAGTTCTGGTTCCAGGGAGAGATATTTTTTTAGAAATAAGAATAACCTATCCTCTAAAAATCAAAATCTATTATCAGAAGTCTTATTTAGGGGAATTGTTCCATCTTTACTACATCAAGATTTTACAAATTTTGCATCCAATATAACTAGATTTCAGAGAATTACATCTTCAATCTATAGAGGAGAACAAAAAGGAGTGTTTTTAAGTCCTCAAATTACTAAGATTATGAATTATATTAAAAATTTTGATAATATAGGTGTTGGCCAAAGTTCTTGGGGACCAATATCATATATTTTTGTTGAATCTAAACTACATGCCAAAGAACTTGTTAATGTTATAGAAAATAAGTTCAAAGTGTATAATAATATTACATTAGAAATCGTTAGCCCAAGTAATAATGGTTATAAAATCGAACATGCATAAAAATTTTTGGAGATAAATTATGGAAAAGCCTTTTTTACTACATATGATAACACCTGAAAAGAACATAAGTCCATTTGATGCTAACATGGCATTCGATGCAGGATGGGACTCTGTGATTCCGTATACGAATGCAACTATGGAAGAAATACAAGCGCTAGTTCAAGATACGATATTTTCCAGATCACCATCTGCTTTAAAAAGAACAGGTATTTTTATTGGTGGTAGAGATAGCCATTTAGCTATGGATATGATTGATGAGACGAAAAAACATATGGTACCACCATTTGAAGTACCAGTATTCGCTGACCCTAGTGGAGCATTTACTACTGCAGCTGGTATGGTTGCAATTACTGAAAAAGCACTAAAAGAAAAATTCGATTTAGATTTTACCAAGCAAAAAATAGTTATATTAGGGGGCACTGGACCAGTAGGTGTTGCATCAGCTGTAATAAGCGCTAAAGCCGGGAATGATGTATTATTAGTCGGCAGAAATATAGAAAAGGCAAGTAAAATTGCAAACATGTGCAATGAAAAATATGGATCTAAAACTGTCTCAGGAGCAGCAGATGGAGACAAGTCATCTTTTCTTGAAGATACTGATATAGTTTTTAATACAGGTGCTGCTGGCATCCAATTATTGGATGATAAACTTATAAAGAATGCGAAACAATTAAAGATTTGTGCTGATGTTAATGCCGTACCACCAGCAGGCATTTCAGGGGTAGATGCAATGGATAATGTAGTAGAAATGAAAAATTCTAGCTCTGGCTGTTATGGTATTGGAGCACTTGCGATAGGCAACATAAAGTATAAGTCACAACATGATTGTTTAAAATTAATGTATAGTTGTGATAAACCGGTATATCTACATTTTGAACATGCATTTGAGTTCGCGCAAAAAAATGTATAATGAGCAATGCAATTGTCATTATTAATACAGAATCAACATATCTTTCTGAACAATGTAAATCTTTAGGTTATGACACATATGTCATTGATGCATATAAAGCAAATAATTTTGATATTCTAGATGATTTAAAAAAACTTCAGCAATATCTTAATAATATATCAGATGAGTCTGATAACATTAGTTTGATATATGGCTCAGGCTTAGAAAATAAATTAGATGCACAAAATATATTATCATCTTCCACAAATGTAGCTGGTAATAATTTCAGAAATTTTAATATAGCTAGTGATAAACATAGCATAAAGAAAATAATTGAGTCATATAATTTACAAATACCCGGAACTTATAGTACAGATGATAATACTAATAGAAAATATTTATCAAAACCTATCTATAGTTTTGGAGGATATAATATAAAGTTTGATAATAAATGCCAAAAAAATTTTTATATAGAAGAATATATTTCTGGAACAACACTTTCTATATCATTTTTTATGAATAAAGGTGAATTTTACTTTTTAGGTATAAACAAACTTTTGCTTTTGAAAAACTTTACACCTCATCCATTTATACATGCTGGAGCATTAATGAATAATAAATATTTACCACAAGAGAAAATAAAATATTTTGAATCTTTAGCAATAGATTTGTCTCTAAATGGTTATAATACCATCGATTTTAAAATTACAAATGATGAAATATATATTTTAGATATTAACCCAAGGATCACATCTACATTTAAAATATATAATGATATGCATAAAAATATATTATTAAAATCATTAATTAACCCATCAGATGAACTTGTACTATATGAAAATAACTTATTTTATGGTTTTGTTAATATATTTTTAAAAGAAGATGAGATATATACTGGAGAATTTAACCAAGACTCTAACTTTATATGTTTACCAAGAAATTGCGAGAAAGTTAAAAAAAACCAACCTTTCCTCACCATTTACTCATCTTCAAAATCACATCAGGAACTAATTGATAAACTAAAAGAAAAAATTTCAATTCTATCAGACTATTATAACTGTTATGATATAGATATCTGAGTATGACTGAAAAAATTAGTATAAATAAAACCGTAAAGCCTTTAGTTGAGAACCTATTGGATAACCTAAATCTATTAAATTTGGGATTACAAGAATCTGAGGGTGGAGCTAAAATAGTAGATGCTGGTATTAACAATAATGGTTCACTGGAATCAGGCCGCCTAATTACTGAGATTTGCATGGGTGGATTAGGAAGAGTTTCTTTATCTATGACGTCAAACATGCCTGAGTGGCCAACTACTATTAATGTTCATAGTACTAACCCAGTATTAAGTTGTTTGGCTAGCCAATATGCTGGCTGGAATCTTTCGTTTGTTAAAGAGGAAGATAATTTTAATGCATTAGGATCTGGTCCATGTAGGGCATTAGCTTTGAAAGAGGATTTGTTTAAAGATCTTAACTACTCAGATAAGTTCTTTTCTACTGTTGTTGTCATGGAGGTTGATAGAAATCCGCCTCAAGAAATTATTGATAAAATTTCAACTGATTGTAATGTTAGCGAGAAGAATTTGACCATCATACTCACTCCTACCCGGTCATTATCAGGAACGGTTCAAGTTGTCGGAAGAGTATTAGAAGTAGGTATGCATAAACTACATGAAATTGGTTTTCCTCTTGATAAAGTCATAGATGGATTTGGCTCTGCGCCAATACCACCTCCAGCTCCTGATTTTTTGATTGGTATGGGGCGAACAAATGATGCTATCTTATATGGTGGCACAATTCAGTTATATGTTGATGTGGCGGATGATGAGGCTTATGAGTTAGCAAAAAGGTTGCCAAGTTCAACTTCTAAAGATTATGGAAAACCATTTGCCGATGTTTTTAAAGAATATAAATATGATTTTTATAAGATAGATAAACTATTATTCAGTCCTGCCAAGGTTATTGTCACAACAGTTAAAACCGGAAAAACATTTACAAATGGATCTATAAATATTGATTTAGTGAATTCATCTTTTAATAAATGAGAAAAGTTCTAATTTTAACCCAAAAAAAAGGGTGGCATTATCATCAATTGAAAAATTCATTTGAAAAATCTGGATTTGTTGTAGTTTCAGCTGACTTAGAAGATCTATCTATTAAAATAACTAATCTTACAATTGATATTAACAAATTTATCAATAATTTTTCTGATGTCACTGATGTTTTTGTGCGACATGTACCGGGTGGTTCCCTTGAAGAAGTTGTTCACAGTCTCAATATTCTCAAGATATTTCAAGAGAAAAATATTAATATTATGAATACATCGGAACATATAGAAACTACTGTAGATAAATCAATGACATCAGTTAAATTGAAACAAGCCTCAATATTAACTCCTAATACATGGGTTTTAAGAGGTAAAGAAAAATCAATTCAAACCGTAAAGAATATACTTGAGAAGCACCCATTAATATATAAACCCCTTTTTGGTTCCCAGGGCGACAATATTGTTAAGATAAATAGTTTGAAAGATTTCGAAAATATTGATAATCACAATAATATTTTTTACTTACAGGAATTTCTTGAGACTTCCCCTTCCCATGATTACAGAGTCCTTGTTATAAAGAAAAATAATCATAAATATATATATTCTATGATGCGTTTGGGAAAAAACTATATTAATAATATTTCTAAAGGTGCAGAATGTATTCCAGTTAAGCCAGATAGTGATATTATTGATACAGCAATAAAGTCTGTTGAAGCTATCAATATACCATTTTCTGGTGTTGATATAATTAAACATCAAGGAAAAAATTATGTAATTGAAATGAATAGTGTGCCTGCATGGAGAGGAATACAATCTCTTTATAAACAAAAAATATCAGATTATATTGTAAAAGTTTTTGCAGAGAATAATAAAGTTAATATAGCACTACAAAAATAATTTTATGAGACATCTAAATGATTCTACAATATCTCAACTAGGTATTACTATAAGTGATGTAAAAGATGCATATATTTATTCTTGTAAAAAAGATATTGAGGCTATAAAGCCAGGGAATGTAAATTTAATCTCTCCTGATAATGATACAACAGCAGATGATTATATTAGAAGTTGTATACTAAGCAGTAAAAAACTTTTTATAATGGATTTATCTTTAGGCGAAAGAGTTTTAGAGTCTATTACAATCACAAGGGATACAATAAATACAAATACTAATCTAGGTATTGTGCTTTTATGTGCCTTGATATCTCATTCTATAATTTATTATCCATCTGAAAAATTTTGGAATGCCATCAAACTGTCAATCGATAATTCATCCCCCAGTGATACCGAGTCAATATGCAAAGCTATAAATATCGCGAAACCCTCTGGTCTTTCGAGGAATATTAATCAGAAATATGATACTGACAAATCACCATCTATCGGTCTGAAAGAACTAATGTGTTATGCCTCTGCTTATGATCGTATTTCATACGAGTATTGTAATTATTTTAGAGGTATAAGGACCCAAATACTACCCATGCTTGACAAAAGGCTAAAAGCTTCAAATTGTATTGATATTTCCCTCTCATTAGCCTTTTTGGAGATACTTGCAAATGTGGAGGATTCCCATATATGTAGAAAATTTGGACATAAAATAGCAAAAAAGACTAGCAATCATGCCAATGATTTGCTAAAAATACTAGAGAAGGATAGTAGTCGCGATAATACAGTCAAAGAACTGAATTATCTTGATTACGAATATAAAGAAAAAGGAATTAATCCGGGGACTACCGCAGATTTATTGGTCGCAAGTCTTATGATTCATAAGATATTTTCTTCCGATTAGTCAGAATCTAGAGTAACAAAAGATAGATTTTAGAGTATGAACCACTTAATTATAAAATAGGAGATAAAAATGGCAGTAATTGACAAAGTATTAACAGGTGAAAGCCTTGTTGTAACTGAAGGGGGCGATAACGAGATAGCACATATAGACTTGCTTATAGGGCCACGCGGCTCAGCTGTTGAAGATGCATTTTGTAATACATTATGTAACAACAAAGATGGTTTTACATCACTTCTTGCGGTTTCACAACCTAACTTAATGGTTAAACCAGCAACTGTAATGTTTAACAAAGTTACTATCAAAGGAGCTAAGCAAGCAGTACAAATGTTTGGTCCTGCACAAGCAGCTGTATCAATGGCAGTAGCTGATAGTGTCAAAGATGGAACAATACCAGCAGCAGAAGCTAATGATTGTTTTATATGTGTTGGTGTTTTCATTCATTGGGATGCTAACGATGATAAAAGAATCTATGATTATAATTATCAAGCAACTAAAGAAGCAATTGCAAGAGCTGTAAAAGGCACTCCAACTGCAGATGAAGTAGTTGCTAATGCAGATGCTAAACAACATCCTTTCTCAGGACAAGGTTAATTAGCTAGCACATTATTAAAACCAGCCTATAGATCATAGGCTGGTTTTTTCTTTTTGAATAAAGATTTTTCTTAGTTTATTTTCATGTAGAATAGTAGATATCAATACTCCTCTTGCTCCTAAAGTACCAGCTTTCTTAATATCAAGTATACTTTTAACTCCACCAGCTATATAATAATCTTTATTATTTTTGCGTATAATTTTTTTAGCTAAATTATAATTTATCTTCTTATCCGAACCTACTTGCAGTAAATCCATTATTATTATCTTTGAGGGTTCTACTCTTTCATATTTATGTATAGGTTTGTGGCCAAGTAATTTTCCCATAAAATCAAAAGAATATATGCATTTATGTGATTTGTTGGATGTTGGACTAAACCTCGTAGAACTTTCGCTACATATAACTGGATAATAGTTTATGTGCTTTCTGGTAAGTGATATTTTGCATTTACCACTATCAACCCAAAAGTTAATTTTTGGAAATGCTTCAAAAATAGATTTATAAAGATTCTTATCAATCTTGTGCATTAATATAGCACTTAAATCAGCAATATAAATTGTTTTAGGCTTATATCTGTTAACAATCTGATAAATTATATCTCTTGGTTCAGTACTGTTGTATAATTTATAGTTAATTGATTTATAGCTATTTCTATTGCCCTTAATGGCTTTGACAACTTGATTATTTAGAATATCAATAACAGGGATAATATCCATACTATGCAGAAAATACTTTTATATGAATATTTTACAGGAGGAGGTCTCTTAAATGAAGAACTAAAATCAGATCTTTTCTTTGAGGCTGAATTAATGCGTAATAACATAGAAGATTGTGGAAGAAATTCTGAAGATATTCAAGTTCACTCTTTACTAGATCATAGACTAAAAAAACATAGTAATTCTAATTCTATCTTAGTTAAATCAGACAAAAAACACATAGAT
Source organism: Gammaproteobacteria bacterium (assembly GCA_002698665.1). Taxonomy (GTDB): domain Bacteria; phylum Pseudomonadota; class Gammaproteobacteria. The sequence continues at coordinate 15,142 of NZZP01000030.1, forward strand.
ATAAAGCTTTTGAAAAGCTATGATTATGTTCTTCCTATAATTCCAGAGACAGACATGCTTTTATATTCTTATGTTAAATATTTAGAAGATAATGAGATTAATACCTTAACTTCTAATTCAGCTACAATAAAGGTATGTAGTGACAAGAAAAAGCTACATAGCTATTTATTTAAATCGAATATATCCAAACCTAAAATATTTGATTCAAAAGATGCAATCAATCCAAAATCTAAAATTATAATTAAACCTAGATTAGGAGCAGGTTGTGAAGATATAAGGATAATTGATAGTACTAGTCAGTTCGAATACAATAATAAATATGAAATAATGGAATCTTACATAGATGGAGAGTCTTTAAGTTTATCTATCTTTTTTACTAATACTAGTTTCAGGTTACTTTCTGTAAATAAGCAAATCATAAATATTCAAAATAATAAGCTCAAGCTTACAGGAATAGTTGTTAATGTTTATTCTAAAAATTCTCCAGAGATAATATATCTCTTATCCAGAATAAAGAATATGCTCCCAGGATTATATGGTTTTGTAGGAATTGATATAATTATTGATAAAGGTAAGATATTTGTTATAGAAATTAATCCTAGGTTAACAACATCATTTTGTGGCCTCTACCATGCTTTAGGAATAAACCTATTAGATTTTATATTTACAAAACATAATAAAAATATCATAAATAGTAAGCAAAACTACCTAAAAATATGAAGAAAGAAAATATATATATTGGATGGGATATAGGTGGAGCACATTTGAAATATTCTATCTATTTTCCAAATTCTAAGATAATTTCTAAAATTTTACTTTGTGAACTTTGGAAGAGTATAGACTGTATATCTGATAATTTAAAGATTATTCATGATAAGTACAATGAGAATTATAAAATAATTAATGCTGTTACTATGTCTGGCGAAATGTGTGACTCTTTTAGCTCACGCAAATTGGGTGTATCTAAAATATTATCCATCTTTAAAAAACGTAGTTACATATTATATGTATATACTAGAGATGGCATAAGAGAATATAAACAGTCTATTGGTAATAATTCTATAGCATCAATGAATTGGAAAATAATATGTGATTATCTGCAGAGATCCTCTAAAGATATAATAGCCATTGATATTGGCTCAACTACTACCGATGTCATTATGTTGAAGAATAATAAATCCTTGAATAAAAGAATTAACGATTTTACAGGATTGAAATACTCAGAGTTAATATATACAGGAGTGTTGAGAACTCCTATTTTTGCAGTTTGTGAGGAAGTTATAATCAATAATTGCTCCTTTAAGGTGATACCAGAAAACTTTGCCACCATGGCAGATATTTATAGAGTATTATTTTATGTGAAAAGGCAAGATGACTATGCGGCAACTTCTGATAGTAGATCTAAGAGTATACAACATAGTATGAAAAGAATCGCTAGGATATTTGGATTTGACTATACTAAAGACAGTAAGCAATCTATAATAAAAATTTCTAAATCTATAATGCAAATACATATGAATAAGATTGAGAGAATCATTAATATGACTATGAAAAAACACAGATATCAAAAAGATTCTTTGATTGTCGGTATGGGCGTTGGCGAATTCCTCTTGAAAAATCTAAGCGCGCAAAGAAAATATAATTATCTGAATCTTGAAAGTTTTTTGAATATTAAGATTAAGAACTCTGATATTAAGCCGTCATTGGTTGCTCCGTCATACTTTTTATCAAAAATAATTAAGGAATACTATGAGTAAACAACAACTTATTACATATGACTATTTCATGGATACTAAGAATATTTTTTCTCTATTGAGAGACTATGAATGGCCAGTCTTTCTCAATAGTAATTATGAAAAATTTCAAAATGAGAGATATGATATTCTTACTGCTAACCCTATGCATAAAGTATATGCATATGAGAATGAAACAATTGTTGAATCACAAGATGGAAATAAGAATAAAGTAAAAACAGATGCTTTAGATGTACTATCTGAAATTATGAAGAATTTTAATTCTGACTACAGTAATCTCCCATTTACTGGTGGAGCAATTGGTTATATGTCATATGATTTAGGAGGCGTTTATGAAGGTAGTAATAAAAAATCAGATTTAAAAATTCCATTAATGTCATTTGGAGTATATGACTGGGCTATTATTGTTGATCATCAACTTGAAAAAACTATTTTATTATATGAGAAAGAAGATGAAATTATAAAGAGATTGAAAAAACTATTTTCTAATGATTGTTTTCCATCATATAAACCAGAATCTTTTAACATTCTATCTCCATGTGTATCCAATATGAGCCATGATGAATATAAAAATAAGTTTAAAAAGATACAAAACTATATAAAGGATGGTGACTGTTATCAGATAAACTTTTCACAAAGGTTTTGCATTCAGTATAAAGGTGATACTTGGGATATATTCAATAAAGTCTTACCATCTTACTCTGCTCCTTACTCTGCATATATGGATTTTCCTTTTGTAAAAATTTTATGTTTTTCTCCCGAAAGGTTCCTTTCTTATGATGGTATTACTGTTGAGACTAAACCTATTAAAGGAACGAGACCAGTAGGTGACAGTGAAATACAAAATGAAGAAGCAAAAAATGAATTAACTTCGTCTGATAAAGAAAAGGCGGAAAATTTAATGATAGTCGATCTTTTAAGAAATGATCTTGGTAGGAACTGTGAATTTGGCTCTGTAGAAGTAAAAAAACTATTTAATATTGAAACATTCTCAAATGTCCACCATCTAGTTAGTACTATTCAAGGTAAAATAGACAAAGAGAAAAATATTTATAATTTAATAAAAGGTTGTTTTCCTGGAGGCTCGATTACTGGTGCTCCAAAGATTAGAGCCATGCAAATCATAGAAGAGTTAGAGCCAAACAGTCGTTCGATATATTGTGGATCAATAGGTTATATTAGTTCTAATGGTAAGGCAGACTTAAATATTGCCATAAGAACCGTGATTGCAATTAATGATGAGTCATTATACTTTTGGGGTGGTGGAGGTATAGTATTTGACTCTGAAGAAAATTCTGAATACAAAGAAACTTTTGATAAAATTAAGCCTTTAATAGATATCTTAAAAAATTAATTTCTAATCTCATAAGCTACCTGATTAATCAAATCTATATTAATTTTATCTCGTCCTGTCATACATATTTGACCTCTGAAGCCTAAAAAATCTGGAGATAAATCTTTTAAGATAGATATATGTTTCAACTTCAAGGATCCTGATAAACCACAAATTCTTTTTGATTTTTTTATGATTTTAACGAATCTCTTTATAATATCGATAGGTAAAATTTCAATTAGAGATTTATCTGTTTTATTATGAGTATCTATCATTACACCTTGATAACCACATTTTATAATATCTTCTATTAGATTGATATCAAAACCTAAATCTGCAAAAACCACGCAAACAGCTTTTGTTTTTTCTAAACTTAATGATTTCAATAATTGTTTATGTTGAGGGATAAATTTTTTATTAAATAATCCAATCTTAATATAATCTATTTTTTCATTAATCATGGTTTGAACCTTATCTTTAAATTTTATGCTTGATGGATCTTCATCATTGCCCATAGTGACACTAATAGTATGATTTGGTAGTTTCTTTCTTATGTTGATAATAATATTTTCGCCAACAAAGCCTAGTGCTCCGTCGCTTACATTCTTTACATCTAAAATATCTATAGTAGCCATAGATGCAATCTTAGCTTCATTTAGATTTTTCACACTAGCTAGAAAGCCTGTCATAATATTGAGTTATTCATTATCTTCATAGTCTTTAATCTTTTGTATAATCCATGTCCAAGCTTCAAGCTCCCTTTTACCAGCTGTTTTATCGATACCAATTTTTAAATATTCAATCTCTTGATGAATTTTTTCAATAGGTAACATGCTAAGTCTACTGACAAGCACAGATGCTTCAATTATAGAAGATTGTGCTCTATTAAAACCCTGGAATGGTCTATGATTCCCTTGAGATATAATTTTACAAGTAATATTGGGCCTTTTTTCATCATCTTTAAACTCTTCCATTATTAAATTATAATGAGCATTTGATGATTTCAAGTGTGGAACAATACCCTTTCTTTCTGCAATACATAGATCCCAATTTTTTTGAAAGTTGGTTACAATTCCTGCAAATACCCTTACATCATCTATAAAATTTACTGTAGCAATCTTAGTAGCCATAATATTCGTTAATGTTTGTGATGGCTTAAATGGAGAAATTGTAACTTCATCATCTTTAATGCGTATACCCATAGGAGCAATATTAATAATGTCATCTTTTGATTTTGAGGTAATTATAACTTCATGAATCATTTTTCTTCCTGTATGTCGAACCAACTTTCTTAAATGACAATTTATTATCAAATTTTTCCTCTACCAGACATCCCCATTTCAATTCTTCATCTTGTTCATAATTTTTTCCTAACTGATAAGCGATTTGTGCCCTTGCTAATTCCACACCTAAATAAAATGCATGACCCGTATCATCACCTACATTGATATGTGGATAAAAATCAAACGGGTCAACTGAACAATGTAAGCCATCTCGATTAAATAGATGAACACCATCATCATTGACGACTATCCTATAGTTGGGATCCTTTACTTTTTCATATAGTTCTCTTATTTCTTCTATGGAAAACTTAAACGGGTCCTCTTCATGTGTTGTTAGTAGACCAGAATTAATATGTTTTGGGGTAGTATCATTTAAAGTTGATGCAAGTATTATTCTCCTTGCAAGATCATTTTCTTTTACTACTGATTTACAATGAGGACTAACTTCAGTAGTGAGAATATGATTTATTTTTAGCTCTGATATAATTCCCATAAGCGTCATAGTGATACCAGTCGTATCTGCATGTGTTAATTCGGTTACGTTTCCTGTACCCATCATAATATGAATGTCTGGATATTTCTCTCTCAATTCTTTATAACGCAGTATAGATTTTGTGAAACCATAGTTTATAGGATCCAGTATTGGGTCAGCTATGAAAACTCTTTTCATATCAATACACTTATCAATAGAAGTATATAGTGAATCCATATCACTGTCCTGAGGAATTAATATTGGATAAGAATCAACTTTATCTAAGATATGAAAATTATCAGTTTTTATACTTAGAAGATAATCAGCTCCAGCTTTCCCACCTATTATCAATTCATCATCTTGATGAGAATCCACGCTAACATAAAAATCTTCTTTCTTAAGTTCCTTTATAGTTTCTTCAAGATGAGAAAATTTTTGGTTAGGTAGGCAGCCAATATCAATTATATCTGCCCCATTATCTCTATAATAGTTGGCTTGTTTGAGTATTTCCTCGATAGTCATATTCGGAGCATCAGTAATTTCTGCAAATATATGCACTTCATATTTAGACAGGTCATATTTTAGAGGTTTACCACCAAATAACCTAGGAAGATCTTTTAATTCATCAGGCCCACGTTCTATTTTTACTTTTAAATCTTTGGATAGTTTTTCTACATCCCCTCTTACTTTACCCGGCAAAATAATCCTATTAAATTTTGAAACGTCGCCAATTCTTCGTGAAATCATATCTGTTGTCAAGAGGGCTGCAACATTAATATTTAAATTTCTAATTTCATATGAAAAATCTTTTTTTTCAATACAATCTAGAACTTTACGCAAGTTTTTCTCAGCAAGTTTACCTGTTATGAATAATATATTATCTTTCATTGAAATTCTTGATAGCACTTTTAAGTTTATTTACTGTGTCAACAACATCTACATTTTTAAAGCTTTTTAGGTTTTCATAATTTTGAAGTTCAATTTCCCTGGGATATAATGTAACTGGCTTTTTAGGAGCTTGAGTGATAACAGTAGGCTCTGTGTCACATGCAAAAACAATTGAGTGAACTTTACATTTACCTGCTTGAGCAAACATATTAGTAACAAGTGTATCTGATAATCCATATGCCATTTGTGCTATTGTATTAGATGTAGCTGGTGAAACTATTACTAAATTATAAACTCCTTCATATAATAAGCTCACAGGAGCGGAACTTGCAGTAGTATCTTTGAAAACTTTTATTCCTTTTTTTTTAAATATTTTTAAATCATAGTCATACCATTTTAAAACTTCTTCTCCTGCTTTACTTAAGAACAAATCAATATTCTCCATGCCATATAAAATATCTATTGATTCTTTGAGGTAATGACCAGAACCTGTTATGCACCAAGCAACTCTTTTTGTTTCACTCATTATTTATTATTTCCTTTATCCGTTTTTTATATTTTAACAATTCTTCTGGATTATTTATATTGATAAAGATATCTTTTATATCAGCGAAGCATACTTCATCTAATTCACACTCATTATACCATTTGTCTATTTTTCTATTTCCCTGATCAAGATAATTTTTTAAACTATTTAACATATTTTTCTTAATAAGTGCATGAACAGGTTGAATTCTAAAACCATCATGTGCTGATCTAATATCAAACTGATTCTTAAAATTTATCATTCTTTTAAAATATTCTTCATTAATAAAAGGCCCGTCACATGGCAATGTAAGAAGATAATCTGTTTTCATATTTAATAGTGATGTATATATACCAGCCAATGGGCCTTGAAAATCATCTAAACAGTCTTTCCATACAGTTAACCCCATATCACTATAAATATCCATATTTCTATTAGCATTTATAAATATATTATTAGTATATTTTAGGGCTATTTTATAAAGAAATTTAATAATATAGTTATTATCTATATTTAACAATCCTTTATCTTTGCCACTCATTCTCTGAGACCTACCTCCAGCAAGTATCACCACAGTCAAATTTTCTTGATTTATCACCATACTCACATTTTACTACTAGATAGTATATTTTTAATATAATAAAATAACTCAGCATGAGTGATAAGCAAATATACTTAGCTCCAATGGTGGGCAGAACAGATGAACATTATAGGTCATTTATTCGAATATTGTCTAAAAACATATACTTATATACAGAAATGATTGTCTGTGATGCTTTTTTACATACAGATAGAAAGACATATGTGGTCAATGAAACTGAAAAACCTCTGACTATTCAATTAGCTGGGTCTGATCCTGAAAAATTTGCATCTTGTGCGAAAATTATTGAAAAAAATGGGTATAGTGAGATAAATTTAAATATTGGCTGTCCAAGTAGTAAAGTAATCAAGGGTAATTTTGGTGCATGTTTAATGAAATCTCCAGAAGTGATTGCTAATTGTATTGATAAAATTAAGTCAGTGACAAATTTAGCTGTATCAATCAAAACAAGACTAGGACTAGGATATGATGAGAATCTAGATCTTCTTAGAGACTTGATAGAGAAATCAAGTAATGCAGGGTGCACCAAGTTTTTTGTTCATGCAAGAAACGCTATACTTGATGGTATAAGCCCTAAAGGTAATAGAAAAATTCCTTCGCTAAGATATTCTGATGCTTTTCAAATAAAAAATGAATTTCAAAACTGTCAATTTTTTTTAAATGGTGGTATAGAAAAAATTGAAGATGTGACTGAACAACTTAAAATATTTGATGGAATAATGATTGGTCGTAAAATATATGATGACCCTAATTTTTTATTAATGATAGAGAAAGATATATACAAAAATAATAATATTCCTAGTA
>NZZP01000031.1 GCA_002698665.1 Gammaproteobacteria bacterium
AATGACAGCTAATGAAGAAAAAATAAGCTATTCTGAAATATTATCGTTTATTGATAAAATATCTAATTTATCATATAAATCTTCATTATCAGATATTCAGAAAATGCTAAATGATATCGTTAAAGGTTATAAGCCTAGCAATAAAAATAATATCATAAATATCAATAAATAATTATATTAGTTAATCTTTAGATAAAAATGAAATACAAAATTCCTTTTGCACGTACTAATACAAGTACAAATGAATATGACTATGTTAAAGATGTTTTAGATTCAGGATGGCTAACTACAGGGAAAGTAGCTAAGAAATTTGAAGAAAACTTTAAGTCTTATGTGAATTCTAAACATGCCATCTCTGTAAATTCTTGTACTTCCGCCTTGCATTTAGCTTTAGAGGCCATAGGAATTAAAGAAAATGATAAAGTTATAGTTCCCGCTCTTACATTCACTGCATCTGCAGAAGTTATTAGATATTTTAAAGCTATACCTATAATTGTTGATATTGATTATGATACATGTCTAATCACTCCTGAAATTGTTGAGAGTACTCTTAAAAAATTTTCTGATGTTAAAGCAATAATAATCGTGCACTTTGGTGGTCAAGCCGCCCAATTATTGGACAATAATAGTAACAAAGGATTATTAAACATATGTCGGAAACATAAAATTCCTATTATTGAGGATGCTGCACATGCATTTCCAACAAAACACAATGATAAATTCATAGGTACTTTTGGGGACATAACATGTTTCAGTTTTTATGCAAATAAAACAATTACGACTGGTGAGGGTGGAATGATTACCACAGATTCAGATGAATATGCTACTAGAATGAGATTAATGAGATTACATGGAATAGATCGAGATCCTTGGAATAATTATAGTAGCCCCAAACCAAAATGGGATTATGATGTAGTAGCACCAGGATTTAAGTATAATTTACCAGATATCAATGCTGCCATAGGTGTCGCACAATTAGAAAGAGCAGAAGACATGAGAATGAAAAGACAGAAATGTGCTCAACTCTACAATGAGCATTTTTCTCAAATCACATCAATCGATATACCAGTATTAACTACACCCATGAAACATCACTCATGGCATTTATATCCAATAATTATCAATAATACTTCACAAATAAGTAGGGATGATGTAGTCAAGCTATTATTTGAAAATGGGATTTCAACTTCTGTTCATTATAAGCCATTATATAGAATGAAATATTATAAAGAGACCTATAATTTAATAAATGATAATTACCCTGGATGTGAAAAGTATTATAAAGGCTGTATATCATTACCTATTTATCCATCATTAAGTAAAGATGAAATATTTCACATAATCAAAGTTATTAAAGGTATATGTGCTTAGCTATGTAATATGAATAAAAAAGTAATATTTTTTGTTACAAATGAATTCAGATCATTGTATAAATTTAGATTAGATATCATCCGTTTATTTAAAAATAAAAATTTTGATATTCATATCTTAGGGCAGTTTGATGGTCATGAACAAAAATTTAGAGATATAGGTATTAGTAAATTGCATAATATTCCATTTAGTGGAAGAAGTTTAACTTTTAAATCTAATATTTCAGCTTTTTTAAAATTATTTAATATATATCGCATAAATAAACCAAGCTTCTCATTTCAATACACTATTAAACCATCTATATATGGAGCCATAATATCAAAAATTTTTAATATTCCTAATGTAATTATGATTACTGGCATTAGTTATTTTCTAACTAAAAGTAATTTATTCACAAAAATTGCTATATTTATAATGAAGAGAGCTTACAGTGGTGTTGATGAGATATTTTTTACAAATACTTCAGATGTCAGAGTATTTAGAAAACTTAAAATATTGCATACACAAAAATATAGCATTATTCCAGGAGCAGGATATGTGTATCAAGATAATATGAATTACACTGAAAAGTCAGAAAAAATAAATTTTTTACTAGTAGGGCGATTAGTGAAAGAAAAGGGGGTTGAGGAATATATTAATGCAGCAATGAAATATTCTAAGAATAAAAACATTAATTTTACACTAGTTGGATCATATAAAAATGATGAACATCATATTGATAAAAATTTATTAGAACAATCTATCGAAGATAATTCAATTTTTTATTATGACTTTATGGATAATATAGATTATTTATATACTAATGCATCATGCTTTGTGCTTCCTTCCTACAAAGAAGGTATGTCTACTGTATTATTCGAAGCTATTTCATTTGGCATTCCAATTATAACAACAAATGTTCCAGGCTGTATTGATATTATTCCAGATACAGAACATGGTTTCATATGCAAACCAAAAGATTTAGAGTCACTTGAAAAATGTATTATAGAATTCTTAGAATCAGATAGTAAGCACTTAAAAAAAATTACATATAACGCCCATGTAAGGTGTAAAAAATATTTTAATAGAAAAGATATACTGGATAAATATCTAAATATATTAAATAAAATTTCATGACTGATTTCTCACAAATTTTAAATGACTCAATAAATTTGATATTCAATCTTAATCACGAGTATGTAAATATTATATTAACATCTATGATTGTATCATTTTTTGCAATTATACTATCACTATTTTTATCACTTCCAATAGCTGCATTTTTATCCATAGCGAACTTTAAAGGTAAAAGCTTAATTTTAATTATGTTTAATTCATTAATGGCATTACCACCAGTAGTGGTTGGATTAATTCTATATCTATTACTTTCATCTCAAGGAATATTTTCATCATATAACTTGCTGTATACTGTTCAGGCAATGATTATTGCGCAGACAATAATAATAACGCCCATCATGGTGAGTCTTTCAGTTGAATCGATAGATTATTATAAAAGACAATATTTTCAATTATTACAGTCTTTGCATGCATCAATTAGGATTAAAATACTGACATTAATGTGGGAATCAAGATCCAGCTTACTAATCAATATGTTGGCAGGCCTTGGTAGATCGTTATCTGAAGTAGGCGCAATAATTATAGTTGGTGGTAATATAGCTGAATTGACGAGGACTATGACAACTGGGATTGTTCTTGAGACCTCGCGTGGAGAATTAACAATTGCATTAAGCCTAGGTATAACATTAATAGCAATATCAATAAGTATAAATATTGCTGCCTATATTATTAAACAAAAAATTACATATGAATAAGTGCTATCAGTTAAAGGATATTCAATTACATTTAAATAAAAAGATAATCCTCGATAAGATTAATCTTGATGTAAATGAAGAGGGGATAACAATGATAGAAGGTCATAATGGTGCTGGTAAAACAAGCTTATTAAAAATTATGGCTAATCTAATTAAACCCACTAATGGTTCAATGAAAATCTATAATAAAAAATACTACGAAAAATCGAGCTTTGTTTTCCAAAAACCTATATTTTTAAACCGTAGTGTTATATCTAATTTAAAATATGCTTTAGCTTGTAACAACTGTCCTATGCATGATATTAATATTGCGATAGATTATTTACATCATTTCAATTTGATACATCTTCTTAAATCACAAGCTAAAGTGTTATCCATTGGTGAGCAACAGATTATCTCTTTTATTAGAGCAATAATAATTAACCCACATATACTATATCTAGATGAACCAACAAGTAATTTAGATTTAAATTTTACTAAACTCATTGAAAGTGAAATATTAGACTTGTCAAAAAAAATAAAAGTCATTATGATAAGCCAATCTAAAGAACAAATAAATTTATTACAAAATCATTTGATTACCTTAAATAGTGGTAAACTTACATGAAAAAATTTAATATATTATTATCTTTCTGTTTACTTACATTTTCATATTCTCTTTATGCTGAAAAAAATATTATTAAGTTATTATCAACTACATCTACCAGAGACTCTGGTTTATTAGATTATTTGTTACCTAATTTTGAGAATAAATATAATATTCAGGTTCACACATTAGCTTTTGGAACTGGTTATGTCCTTGGTCTCGCAAAAAATTGTGATGGTGATTTATTACTTACACATGCCGAATCTCTTGAGTTGAAATTTATTGATGATGGGTTCGGTTTAGCTAGATCAGACTTGATGTATAATGACTTTGTCATAATCGGACCAAGTTATGATCCTGCCAATGTATCCAAATCTACAAGTGCAATAGAGGCATTCGAACGAATATTTGTATCTAAACATAAATTTGTATCCAGAGGGGACAATAGTGGCACAAATTTGTCAGAAAGAAATCTATGGTCAAATTTAGAACTGAAAAATATCTCCTTTACAAATGATTGGTATTTAGAGACAGGTCAAGGCATGGGTGCCACGCTAAATGTAGCAATAGGCATGGAAGCATATACATATACAGATAGAGCCACCTGGCTGCGCTTTGCCAATAAATATAATCATGTAGTTCTATTTGAAGGCGATCCTATGTTATTCAATCAATATGGGATTACACTCATTAACCCGGAACATTGTGTTAACATTAACCATAAATCAGCAAATCTGCTTTACAACTGGTTATTATCTAAACCTACCCAAAAGCTAATATCAGACTTCAAGGTAAATGGACACTATTTGTTTTATCCAAATTATGATAAATAATACATAATATATATTATACGTAGTTATATATGAATAAACTACATATTATACTGGGAAACCAACTATTCTCCCCTCTACATCTCAAGCCAATTAAGGCAAAAAAGATATACATGAGAGAGGATCTTGGTCTATGTACATACCAAAAACACCACAAACATAAAATTATATTGTATTTATCGGCCATGAGATCTTATCGAGATGAGTTAGAAAAAAATGGATACTCTGTTCATTATGAATATTTAGATTCAGAAAAAACAGATAGTTACATAAATAACTTAATAAAATACATATGTGACAATAAAATAGAAAGAGCGTCAATATACAAAATAGAGGATAAATGGTTCGGAAATGAGATAAACAAGATTAAGAAGTATCTAAAAAAATTAGAAATCCTTGAGAGTCCTATGTTTTTAACGAATACAGATGATTTTATCAGTATGTGTCCAAAACGAAAGAAACCCCAGTATAAGATGACTGATTTCTATATTAATCAAAGAAAAAAATTAAACATTCTTATTGATAATAAAAAACCTCTAGGCGGCAAATGGACATATGACACAGATAACCGAAAAAAAATCCCTAGAGATATTCTAATCCCTAAAATAATTAATCATAAGCATACTAAACACACCAAAGAGGTAACTAAAATAGTTGACGAGCATTTTAGTGATCACTATGGTGCATCAAAAGACTTTAACTACCCTACTACACGCATACAAGCAATTAATAATCTAAATGATTTCATCAAAACCAGATTCAAACTATTTGGTGATTACGAGGACTCTGTAGATCAAAGGTCATACCTTTGGTTTCATTCTAATTTAAGTTCATCATTAAATATTGGATTAATAACGCCAACTGATATATTGATAAAAATTAGAGGTTTACAGGATATGCCTATTAATTCTTATGAAGGTTTCATTAGACAAATAATTGGATGGCGAGAGTTTATGAGAGGTCTATACCATACAGAAAGCGAAAATATGGAAAAAAAGAATTTTTTTAGGCATAAGAGAAGGCTTTTGGATTCTTGGTATGATGGAACAACTGGCTTAGATCCATTAGATTATAGTATCAAGAATACTATCAAATATGCTTATTCTCATCATATTGAGCGACTTATGATTCAAGCAAATATAATGAATTTATGTGAAATAGAGCCAAAAAATGTTTATCAATGGTTTATGGAGCTCTATATTGATTCTTCAGATTGGGTGATGACCCCGAATGTATATAGTATGGGATTATTTGCTGATGGAGGTATAATGGCTACTAAACCCTATATTTGTGGGTCAAACTATATTTTAAAGATGATGGATTTTAAAAAAGGCGAATGGTGCGATACTATGGATGGTTTATACTGGAGGTTTATTGATAAAAATCGTAAATTTTTTAAAACTAATCCAAGATTGAACATGATGGTATCTTTATTTGATAAAATGAAGAAACAAAAAAAAGATCATATACTTTCAAAAGCTAATGAATTTATTTATAAGAATACAAAATGATTAAAGTGTTATTTAATGATAGTTGTCCTATTTGTTCCAGAGAAATTAATCATTATAAAAAACTCAAACCTAAAAATATTCATTGGTTAGATATTAACGACCTTGATGTATCACAAAAGTTATCGGGAAAAACTCATAAAGAGTTATTGCGGAGATTGCATGTTATTCATAACAATAGAGTATATAGTGGAGTAAAGGCTTTTATTATTATGTGGAGAGAACTTCCAAGATATAGAATAATCTCGAAAATAGTTGCATTACCTATAATATACCATATATCTGTTTTAATATATGAAGTAATTGCACTTGGGTTATTTATTAAGAATTATGATCAACTAAATGAAAAAAAATAATTTACCACAAAAAATTTGCCCAGTATGCAAGAGACCTTTTGAATGGAGAAAGAAATGGGAAAAATGTTGGGATTTTGTAAAATATTGTTCCAAATCATGCTCAGCAAAAAGAACCAAGAATTAGTCAGTCCAGGCACGCAATATTTTACTAGAAGAATTTATTTTAGAATCGCCCCCTACTCCAAATTTGAATTCAACTCTATTATCATTTTCAAACTCTTTTAACTCAGGAATATTCTCCTCATTCCTATCACCACCATTACAAAATTTAATTATACTATCTTTATAAGTATTCTTAATATTCTTAATGGCATCTATAGCGCTATCATCACTGTCATCAAATGATATTACATCATGAATATCTTTAAGTGATTTCATTATCATTAGTCTTTCATTGAATGGTAAAAAAAACTTTCCTTTCTTATTTTCTAGCCACTTATCTGAATTTAATCCCACAACTAATATGTCACCATAGGACTTAGCGGCATTAATATATTTAATATGACCCGAGTGCAAAGGATCAAATCCACCAGTAATTAAAGATACATATTTTATTATCATTACTGCTTGCGTTAATCAAACTCTAAAAGTAATTGTCTTCTAGCTATTAGATAGTCATCTTCAGAAATTATGCCTTTTATGTATTGTGTTTTAAGTTGCTCAAGTTTTGCCAATGTTTTAGCTACAATTTTTTGATATTCGACATCTTTTGGTTTTGCACAGTTTTTACTATTGTATAATTTTAATAAATGCTCTTTTCTTTCTGAAGCATTATATTGAGCATGAATAGATGTGCCATATGTGACAAAGTATGCTGGAAAAAAGAATAGCCCTGAAAGAATATTTTCATCTGTAACACCCTTGTTAGAATGCGCTATATCCTCATTTACTGTAGCTTTTTCAATAGCCAACATAAGCTCATTACATGTCATTTTACTATCATTAGCTTGCACAATATCCATAGCTTTTGGTGTTGAGCACGACGCTATAATTAAAATACTTAAAATACCAGCTATTAATTTCTTCATTCTTAAAGTATAAAACAGATTAATAAATATTTTAGTAAAAAAAATATTTAATAGGAAGCATAATGTATAAAAAATAGTGATTATTTGATAATTTGCCTATGAATCCATGGTTCCAAAGGATTATCATCTAGCCAGATACCATTTTTAAGATCTTTTGCTATTTGCTCGAGGTTAATTAAATATTTATTATTTCTATAAGTTTTATATACCCAAGCATTACCACTTTTAATCATTTTAGCATTTACATATATATTCTCTCTCGTATTATAAATGTATATATCCCCAATCATCCTTCCATATCTGTCATTATATGAAGAGCTTACCGTTACAGTTTGATTTAAAACTAAATTTTTTAAAAAATCTTTTGATTTAATCCCATAAGCTTGTCCTATCTCAGGAGCATCAATATACCTGAGTCTGACTTTTATAAGTTGATTGTCTGACGACATATGAACAGTATCACCGTCAATAACTTTAGTAATTATACCTGTATATTCTTGTGAGAAAATGATATTAGAAAATGTCATTAAACTAAAAAGTATAAAAATTTTTTTCATATCAATTTAATAAAAGACTTAATTTCTTTTGAAAAAGTGGTTGTATCGACAAGAAATGAGTCGTGCCCCTGTATGCAAGATAGTTCTTTGTAGTCAACTTTTGTATTTGACAGAGTAAGTAATTCAGCTATTTCTTTTTGTTGCTGCGGCGGAAACAATATATCTGTATTAACACCCAAAACTAATGCATTTTTAATATGTATCTTTGAAAATGCATCTGCTGTAGATTCACCGTGCTCTGAAACATCAAACCAATCCATTGCTCTAGATAAATATAAATAACAATTTGCATCAAATATGTTTTGAAATTTAACAGCTTGATGTTCAAGATATGATTCTATTTCATATTCAAAACTTGTATTTTCAATACCAAAAGTATTTTGATTAAGCTTTGAGTCAACAGATTTTTTTCTACCGAACCTTTGTAGCCATTCTATGGCTGAGCGATATGAGACCATACCTATTTTTCTTGCAATACGAACACCATTGAGTGGCGGATCTTCGTAAGAATAAAATCCATGTTTCCAAAGAGGGTCTTTCCTGATTACTTCTCTTTGTAGTGATCTTAAAGCAATTGCATATGGGAGAGCTTGTGTTGCTGTAGAAATAAGGATTAGATTTTCTATTGATTTTTTACTTAATAAACTAAATGCTATAGCTTTCATTCCTCCCATAGAAGGGCCAATCAATAATTTAATTTTGCTGATACCAATCTTATCAAGAAGTAACTCAGATGCATTAGCCATGTCTTCTATAGTAAGTTCAGGAAATGTGAGCCTGTAGGGGTCACCAGTCTTTTCATTGATTGTAACTGGACTGGTAGAGCCAAAACAGCTTCCAAGTGTATTAATACAAACTATATAAAATTCATCAGTATTTATTGCCTTATCTTTGCCTACCATTGATTCCCACCATCCAGGTGACTGATCAAGCGATGATGATGTTACATGTGAACTAGCGGATAATCCTGTAAAAATCACCACAACGTTAGATTTATCTTTATTTATCTTTCCCCATGTTTCATAGGCAATATTTAACTCCGATATACTGCCACCCCTAGTAAACTTGAACACATCAGCTACTTTTATGACTTTGGCAGAGGTATTTGTATGTTTAAATATTTCTGTAACCTTATTGTGAGACTTATTTTTCATAAGTGGATGTTAGTACAATTCCCTATTTAAAACAATTAATAAGTTATCATAAAAGAGTTTCTTATTGAGATTAGCTCGAATATTCATTTTAAAGTTATTTAAGTGATGAATGATTTTAAGTAATTGATTAGGTTTTATAGGAATTTTTTTGTGTAATTCTAAATATTTTTTTTCCAACTCATTAGATTCATTATGATAAAATCCCTGAAGTAAAAAGTTAAACATTAATTGAAGATACTCTATAAATGCAGAGCCCCTTTCCATCCATGAAGTTGAATATGCAAGAGGGTTACTCTTATTAGAATATAAATCTGATATTTCATTCTCAACCAAATTGTATTCCCTCATATAATCATAAGATTTATTGATTTGATATAGCTTTGGTCGAAGTGAGAGAAAATAGTTAAAAAAACTATCTCCTATTTTATAATCATTATCCAGTTTAAGGTTGAAAACATGACATCTACTCTTGATTGTATCTTTTAACATTCCAATATCAGACGATAGAAGAAAAAAAACACAAGCAGTATTTGTCTCTTCTAGTATTTTGAGTAGTGCCGCTGAAGATTGTTGATTAAGGAAATTGCAGTTATTAATAATAATGAATTTATGGTTGTATATGGAAGTTATGCTGCTAAACTCATTTATTTGTCTGATCTGATCAATGCTAATTTCAGAACCAACACGATAATTATCAAATTTATCTTCAAAACCAAACTCATATAATAATCTTTCAGAGTTATCTATAACCCTGATTTGTTTTCCTGATTTATCATAAAGAGGTAACGATATATATAGTATATCGGGCGCAGATATTAAATTATTAATTTTTACATCAAGATTATTAAAATATTTTTGGATTATAGCCTCAATAAAATCAAACTTTCCTGTTCCATTGTCTGATGAGACAATAATATTATAATTACGTTTAGTAAAATTATATTGAGAAAAAAATATATCTATATTTGCATTTATACTATTCATTTATTATTTCATCGAGTTCTTGCTGTATTTTTTTAGTAACTAAAGCCTTATCATCTTCAGTATTAATTGTAGTTACCTTATTATTATTAGTAAAAGCTTTTTCATACGCTGACTTAACTTGTACTAAAAAGTCTCTTCCTTGATTCTCAAATTTATCAGATATTCTTCTTGAACCTATTCTCTTCATACAGGTATCAATTGCAGCATCAAGATATATTATCTTGGATATATGCTCTGAAAAATAGTTATCAAGCTCTTTATGCAAAGCTATCACTTTTTCTTCATTCGGGACAATTCCTTGGTAAACCAATGTAGAATAGTGAAATCTATCACATATCACGAATTGACCACTTTTAAGTGCCTTGAGAATGACATTCCTATAATTATTTACACGAGAAGCATAAAATAATATTGCTTCAGATATTGCATCTAATTCAGAGTCTTTATTCAATAAAATATCCCTAATTGAGTCACCTAGTTTAGTTCCACCAGGCTCACGAGTAATGATATGAGAAACACTATTTTTGCTTAAATAATCTGATGCGAATTTGATATGAGTAGACTTCCCGGTGCCCTCATTTCCTTCAAAAACAATGAATTTACCTTTAAACATGTGAACATCAATATAAAAACTTATTAAGTATATTATATAACATCTGTGGCAAGGAAAATTTATTTTTTTCTAATCTATCAATAAATATAATGCCGGTGATAGAATTAACCTTGAAACAAGACATGTATTGGTCAATACCTTTGTAAGCTATATTTTTAATATTTACTTTATATTTATTTTTTTTTAAGTGTTTTATAATTTCATTCCTCATTATCCCTTCAACGCCAATATCATTTATAAATGGAGTATCAAATATCAACATATTGTTATGGTTTTTTACAAAAAAGATATTTGAGGATATACATTCTATAATATTGCCTCTATGCAAAATTACTAGGTCCTGAATTTTTTTCTTATATAAAAGCTCATGTGATGTCAGGCACTGATCCAACCTATTTAAATGCTTGATTTTAGAAAGGTTAACATTCTCTGATGGTAAATAATTAGCAACTCCTAATTTGATTGTCTTGTTATATTTTTTTTTATCAATTCTTTTTTTGAAAAAATATATATTATGTTTAATCGATTTTGGGAAACCATACCCATGTAATGATATACCTCTTGATACAACTAGTTTTAAAATACAATTTTTTGTATTACCAATACATAAATAACAATTTTCTTTTAAAAGATTCATTGGTGGTTTCGTAATTTTTAGTTTTTCACATCCTTGATGTAATCTTTTTAAATGTTTTTCTAAAAAAATTATTTGATTATCTTTTACTAGAATTGTCTCAAACACACCATCACCAAAACTAAATGCTCTATCATTTATATTTATGGTTTTTTTATTAATAAAGACATTAAATTTAGAAGAAGTCATTCTAATGTTTAATCAAATTTTGAGAAAACCAAAGAGCCATTAGTTCCACCAAAGCCAAAGGAGTTGCTAAGGGCATATTTAATATTCTTTTCCTTTGGTCCAGAAATATTAAAATCAAGATCACACTCTGGGTCCTGGTTATCGACGTTAATTGTGGGATGGATTATTTGATTCTTAAGGGATAATATCGTAGCTATTGCCTCCACACCTCCTGCTGCTCCAAGCAAATGTCCAATCATGGATTTTGTTGAATTAACAATTATATCTTTTGAATGATCAGAAAAAACAGATTTGATAGCTCTGGATTCAACGATATCACCTGCTGGTGTTGATGTGCCATGTGCGTTCACATAACCTATGTCTTGCGATTTTATACCTGCATCATTAATAGAATTTATCATGCATCTTTGTGCACCTTCTCCTGTTTCTGATGGCAAAGTCATATGATAAGCATCGGCACTCATTCCATAACCAACAACTTCAGCGTATATATTGGCATTTCTTGCCTTTGCGTGCTCTAATTCTTCTAATACCACTACACCCGCACCATCTCCTAATACAAAACCATCTCTATCAACATCCCAGGGCCGACTAGCCTTTTCAGGTTCATCGTTTCTTGTTGACAATGCTCTAGCTGCTGCAAAACCACCTATTCCAAGCGGCGATGATGCCATCTCCGCGCCACCACAAACCATTATATCTGCATGTGAGTATTGAATCTGTCTCAACCCCTCTCCGATATTATGCGTGCCTGTTGTGCAAGCTGTAACTATTGATAAATTTGGTCCTTTAAAACCATATTTAATGGATAAATTGCCAGAAATCATGTTTATAATACTAGCTGGAACAAAGAATGGAGATATTCTCCTTGCTCCTGATTTCGTATACGTTGCATGAGTTTTTTCTATATTTGGTAGACCGCCTATACCTGAACCAATAGAAACTCCAACCCTTTCAAGGTTAAGTTTAGTCTCGTTTAGCTTAGAATCTTCAATCGCATCTATGCCTGCAGCCATTCCATATTGCATGAATAAGTCCATCTTTCGGGTTTCTTTTGAATCAAAGTACTTTTGCGGATCAAAATCTTTCACTGGTGCACAAAACTTTACAGACATTTCAGATGCATCAAAAGATGTTATATCACAAGCACCAGACTTTCCAGACAAAAGCGCACTCCAGAAATCTTTGTAGGAATTTCCAATTGGCGTAATACAACCAATACCTGTGACAACTACTCTTCTTTTGTCCATTATGTGTTTTTAATTGAGGTTTTTATTGATATAGTCAATAGCTTCCTGGACTGTGGTGATTTTTTCTGCTTCTTCGTCAGGAATTTCAGTCTTAAATTCCTCTTCTAACCCCATGACAAGTTCTACTGTATCAAGTGAGTCAGCACCTAAGTCTTCAATAAACTTGGATTCGTTTTTAATTTCTTCTTTTTTTACGTTTAACTGCTGCTCTACTATACTTTTGACGCGTTCGTCTATATTACTCATTTATCGTATCTCCTTTTTTTTTATACAGATTGATATTTATATTAATGATTATTCTACAAGAATTTTAGGTGTTTTCACATATATAAGCCTCCGTTTACATTAATATTTTCACCAGTAATATATGATGCTTCTTCAGAAGCCAGAAAACTCACAGTTTTAGCTAATTCAGTTGCTGTACCCATCCTTCCAAGTGGAATTGATTGGATAAGTGCATTTTTTTGATCATCCTTGAGTTGGTTAGTCATATCTGTATCTATAAAACCTGGTGATACAGAATTCACTGTAATATTTCTTGACCCTACTTCTTTTGCTAGTGATTTTGTAAAGCCTAAAATTCCAGATTTAGTCGCAGAATAATTTGTCTGACCTGCATTGCCAGTCAACCCTACCACAGAACCAATATTTATAATTCTACCATATCTTAATTTCATCATATCTTTTACAAATTCTTTGGAAAGTCTAAAAATTGAGTTGAGATTAGTATCTAATACATCATTCCATTCATTCTCATTCATTCTTATTAATAGATTATCTTTAGTAATACCTGCATTATTTATTAATACACTCACAGGTCCAAACTTATCTTTAATAGTGCTATTGAGGCTTGGTAGAGAGTCTTTATCATTTACATCATATTCTAGCCCACAGCCTTTTGCTCCTATATCATTGATGGTTTCGTTAATATGACCTAATCCGTCTTGGCTTCGTGAGGTACCTATAACCACAAAACCATCAGAAGCCAGAGATTTGAGGATTTCCTTACCTATGCCGCGATTTGCTCCAGTTATCACGGCTACCCTTAAATCTGTCATATCAATTCCTCTAATGCAGTGTTCATTTTTTCTGGACTGAAAGTTGGTAAATTCAAGACAGTAGAGTTATTTTCGCTTGAAAAAATCTTTATATTCAGTCCAGTTAAAACTTGTCCTGGACCAATTTCTACAAAATTTCTTATATTATTCTTATGCATATACTCAATACTATCCTCCCATAATACCGGATTACATATCTGTTTGCATAAAGTATTAATAATCCCATCAGTATCAGTCTTTATAGCTGCGTCAACATTGTGGATAATGGGAAATAAAATCTTATTCCCTATATTAATATTTATATTTTTCAATTCTTTATGAAGATTAATTGAACATTTATTCATAAGTGATGAGTGTGCTGCTACACTAACAGGAAGAACAATAGCTCGTTTAGCACCTCGTTGTTTAAAAATTGTAGCACTCTCATCGATAAGTTTTTTATGGCCTGCAATCACAATCTGATCCTTTGAATTATAATTTACTGGTTCAATAGTAAGTTCGCCTCCAGAAATTTCTTTACAGACAGTATTTACTATATCCTTCAAAGAATCGTCGGATTTGTTTGATCCTAGAATCGCAGCCATACCTCCCTCTATTCCATCCATCGCATTTACCATCATTGTTGCTCTGTGATTTACCAATAACAAACAATCTTCAAGAGAAATCGTATTGTTGGCAACCATAGCTGTATATTCACCCAAGCTATGGCCAGCTGCAAATTTTGGATATGTTTCTTTTTTATCTAACCAGGTCCGCCAAATACCAATTGATGTGGCAACCATTATGGGCTGAGTGTAAATCGTATTATTAATTTTACTCTCATCTTTAACAACTTCTTCGATGTTATAACCGAGTATATCTGACGAATCTGAAATTGTTTTGATGAACAAAGGCTCATTTGAGTACAGCTCAATCATACTTGTATTTTGGGAGCCTTGACCAGGAAATAAAACAGCATATTCCTTCATAGCATATCCATCATATAATCATTATAGGTATATAAACCATTTTTCTTATTCTTGACCCAATTTGCTGTTCTTATAGCTCCATCTGCAAAGATAGATCTATCATTAGCGATGTGTTTGACTCTAATTTCGTCATTGAGGCCTTTAAAGCTGACTTCATGGGTACCTATTTCTGTATTTTCTCTTGCAGATACGAATTTTATTGGGCAATCAGGTGAGTGCACATCACCTAAATCTATTTTTTGACTGTCACAAATTACTTGAGCCATCTTGATTGCTGTTCCTGAGGGAGAATCAACTTTATTAACATGGTGTATCTCACTGATTTCTATATTATAACCTTTTAAAGATTTTGCAATCATACCCAGTGAACCCAGGCTTACATTTACCCCATGGCTCATATTTGGCGCTAAAAGGATAGGTATATTTCGTGCGGCTTTTTCAATAAGTTGTATCTGGCTAGATATAAAGCCGGTAGTCCCAATTGTAATCGGTTTATTGAGTTTTACACATTTTTCTATGATTTCTAAAGATGGTTTAGGTAGAGAAAAATCAATAATTACATCAAACATATCATCGTGCTTAGATATATCTGAGGTAAGCTGAATATTGTCAAATTTATCTGCAGAGGCAATTTTGTCTGGTAAATCACAGCCAACTGTCACATTGATATCTTGGTGCTTTCTAGACTCAATCAGTATGGATTGTCCCATCCTTCCCAAAAAACCATTAATCCCTAGATTACAGACCATAGATTACTCAAAAAAATCTTTAATTGTATCTACCCAACTATTCTCTTTAGGTATGTGTTTAGATTTGCTTTTTCTAAAAGAGTTGTCAAGTTGTCTGACAAGGTCTTTTTGCTCTTTTGTAAGATTAATGGGTGTTTCAACGTGAACCCTGCAATATAAATCACCTGTAGAATTAGATCTAACAGATTTAACTCCTTTTCCTTTAATTCTAAATTGTTTACCTGACTGTGTTCCATTGGGTATTTTCAATTCAACTTTCCCGTTTAACGTCGGTATGATCACCTTGTCTCCTAAGGTTGCAGTTGTAAAATTAACAGGTATTTCGCAAAGCAAATCATCTTGTTGTCTTTGAAAAATTTTGTGTGGTTTCACTCTAACAGAAACATATAAATCTCCAGGCTGAGCTCCTGGACCGCCGCCCTCTCCTTCGCCTGAGAGTCTAATTTGATCCCCTGTATCTACACCACTAGGTATATTTACAGATAGATTTTTAGTCTTTTTGATTTTACCAGTGCCAGAACAGGTAGAGCAGGGTTGTTCTATAATTTGGCCTCGACCACCACATGTCGGGCACGTTTGTTGAACAGAAAAAAATCCTTGACTCATTCTTACCTGGCCAGTTCCATTACACTGAGGACATGTGCGAAAGGCTGTGCCATTTTTTGCGCCAGTACCATTACAATCATGGCAATTAATATTAACAGGTATTTTTAATTTAACTTCTTTCCCAGCAACCGCATCTTCTAAACTAAGCTCTATTTGATATTCTAAATCAGATCCTCTTCTTGATTGTTGACGTCCACCGCCAAATATATCACCAAAAACATCACCAAAGATATCATTAAAGGAACCCCCGCCTGTGAAGCCGCCTCCGCCTCCAAACCTGGAATCCATACCTTCGTGACCAAATTGATCGTATGTCTGTCGCTTACTAGAATCACTTAAGACTTCATATGCCTCAGACAATTCTTTAAATTTTTCCTCGGCAGAAGCATCACCCTTGTTTCTATCTGGGTGATGTTTCATTGCTAATTTTTTATATGCTTTTTTAATATCAGCAGTTGAAGCATCTCGGCTGACTCCGAGTGTTTGGTAATAATCATTTTTTGCCATTATTATTTATTTTCAGCCTTAGATTCGTCTTCTTTAACTTCAGTAAAATCAGCATCAACTACATTATCTTTAGGTGTCGAGGTATTATCTGCCTGTTGGCTATCATCTCCTTGTTGTTTAGCAGCTTCCTCCTTATATGCTTGTTCAGCTATCTTGCCTGCAGCCTCTGTCAACTTCATAGTTTTATCCTTAATAGCTTCTAGGTTATCGTTCTTGAGCTCATCTTTAAGATTAGTTATGGCTTCATTAACCTTCTCTACTTCCGCTTTATCAGCTTTGTCACCAAGATCTTTGATTGCTTTTTCAGATCCTAATATCATTGCCTCTGCCTGATTTTTTGCATCTACAAGATCCTTGGCTTTCTTGTCTTCCTCAGCATGCACTTCAGCATCCTTAACCATTTTCTGTATCTCTTCTTCTGATAAACCGCTAGATGCTTTAATGATAATTGATTGCTCTTTACCTGTTGCCTTATCTTTGGCAGACACATTTAAAATACCATTAGCATCAATGTCAAAAGTGACTTCAATTTGAGGTGTTCCTCTTGGTGCTGGCGGAATATCTGCTAAGTCAAATCTACCAAGCGACTTATTGCCCGCAGCCATTTCTCTTTCTCCCTGTAGCACATGAACTGTGACAGCGGGCTGGTTATCCTCTGCTGTAGAAAATACTTGAGATTTTTTTGTTGGTATAGTTGAATTTTTTTCAATTAGAGGTGTTCTTACCCCGCCCATTGTTTCTATTCCAAGCGTTAGAGGTGTTACATCTAAAAGAAGAACATCTTTAACGTCTCCACCTAGCACACCAGCCTGGATTGCAGCACCCATAGCAACTGCTTCATCAGGATTGACTTCTTTTTTTGGTTCTTTCTTGAAGAAATTTTTTACAACTTCTTGAATTTTTGGCATTCTTGTTTGCCCGCCTACGAGAATTACCTCATGTATATCATTTGATGATAATCCTGCATCTTTCAAAGCTATTTCACATGGCTTAATCGTTTTGGATACTAAATCTTCTACCAAGGATTCTAATTTAGCTCTGGTAAGTTTCATATTAAGGTGTTTAGGTCCTGACGAATCTGCTGTTACATAAGGAAGATTTATATCAGTTTGTGAGCTGGAAGATAACTCAATTTTTGCTTTTTCAGCAGCCTCTTTTAATCTTTGTATTGCCATTGGATCCTTTCTTAGATCTACTGCCTGTTCTTTTTTAAATTCATCAGCAAGGTAGTCAATTAGCCTCAGGTCAAAATCTTCGCCACCAAGGAAGGTGTCACCATTTGTTGCTAACACTTCAAATTGTTGCTCTCCATCAATCTTGGATATTTCTATAATAGATACATCAAATGTCCCGCCACCGAGGTCATAAACCACTACTTTTTGTTCAGCTTGATTTTTGTCTAAGCCATATGCCAATGCGGCAGCAGTTGGCTCATTGATAATTCTTTTAACATCTAAACCTGCAATTCTGCCTGCATCTTTTGTTGCTTGTCTTTGTTGATCATTAAAATATGCTGGAACAGTAATAACAGCTTCCTTAACTTCATTTCCTAGGTAATCTTCTGCTGTTTGTTTCATTTTCATTAATATTTTTGCTGATACTTCCGGCGGAGCCATTTTTTTTCCATTAGCCTCGACCCATGCATCGCCGTTATCACCTTTGATTATTGAATATGGCACTGATTTTATGTCTTTTTGAACTGCGTCTTCTTGAAACGTTCGCCCAATCAACCTTTTAACCCCATACAAGGTGTTAACAGGGTTGGTTACTGCTTGACGTTTTGCAGATTGCCCGACCAGAGTATTGTCGTCTGTATAAGCTACGTATGATGGCGTAGTTCTATCGCCCTCGCTATTTTCAATCACTTTTGGGCTATCTCCATCCATCACAGATACACATGAATTTGTTGTACCTAAATCTATTCCAATTATTTTTGACATCATATACTCCTAATAAATACCTATAACTCTAATGTGTGTACTAATTATAATTTTTCAAGTTATTTGGTGTTTTTTATTACAACTACCAAAGCTGGCTTAATAATGCGATCATTTAGCATGTATCCTTTTTGGATGACCTCATGTATAACATCATTTTTCTTAGATTTATCTTCGTGTGTACTTATTGCTTGATGCAAATCAGGATTAAATGCTTCGTTTACAGGATTGATTTCTAGAATATTGTTCTTTTCAAAAAGCTGCTGGAACATAGATAGAAGGATTTTATTGCCTTCTAGCACTTGGTCTTTATTAATGTCTTTTTCTTTATGCGAGCAACTTAGACTAAGGCTATCATAAATAGGAATAATTTGTTCCAAGATAGACTCAATTGAGTATTTATACGCGTTTTCAACTTCTTTGGCCGTTCTTTTCTTTATATTTTCTACTTCTGCAGTAGCACGTAACATGGAATCGTAGTAATTATCTCTATCTTTTAAGGCCTTATCTAGTTCGCTGAGCTCGCTTACTGTTTCGGATTTTGAGTCACTCTCTAGAGGGACTTCATTGCTGGATTGTTTCTTCGTTGTTTGGCTTAAAACTTTCTCTTTCTTGCTCTCTCTATCTTCTTTGTCTGTCATATTTTAACCTTAAATCAATTTCTCAACATTATTTTATATATAAAGAGTCATTATGCAATATAATAAATTCATGAATAATAGAAGGGAAACGCTATCAGTCAAGGTTGGAAACTTATCAATTGGATCAAAATATCCAGTAAGGGTGCAATCGATGACAAATACAGATACAAGTGATATTACAGAAACTGTTAATCAGGTAAAGCAACTCGCAGATGCGGGGTCGGAAATTGTTCGTATCACTGTTAATGACGAGGATTCTGCAAAAGCTGTGGCAGAAATTAAATCTTTGCTCTTACAAAATGGCTATTCTTTACCTATTGTAGGAGACTTTCATTACAATGCGCATGTATTATTATCCAAATACAATGATATGGCTGATGCCCTAGACAAATACCGTGTTAATCCAGGGAATGTTGGAGGAAAGGATAAATTTGATAAAAATTTTGAAAATATCATCGGGATTGCGATTAAACACTCTAAACCTATACGTATAGGTGGTAACTGGGGAAGTTTAAATAAACAAGTTTTAGATAGACTTGTAAATGAGAAAATAAGTGAGAATAGTGAGTTAAGTTATTCTGATATAACAAAAAAAGCTCTGATACAATCTGTCTTAGATTCTGCAGATAAAGCAGTCTCTTTAGGCTTGCCCAGAGATCAGATTATTATTTCTTGCAAAACAAGTAATGTTACAGACCTGCATGAAATTTACCGTGAGTTATCTAAAAAATGCCCTTACCCTCTCCATCTAGGTCTTACAGAAGCAGGTCTTGGAAGAGATGCCATAATATCATCTGTCGCAGCACTATCAACACTAATTAGCGAGGGTATTGGGGACACGATTAGAGTCTCTCTCACGCCTGATAGTATGGAATCACGTACTGAAGAGGTTGAAGTCTGTCAACAGGTGCTATCGGCTATGGGCATAAGAAACTATAAACCAAGGGTTATATCATGCCCAGGGTGTGGAAGAACAAGTAATAGTTATTTTGTAGAACTATCGAAATCTATTAAGTCTTATATTTCAAGCCAAATGCCAGATTGGAAAAGACAATATCCCGGTATAGAAGACATGAATATAGCTGTGATGGGATGTATAGTTAATGGTCCGGGAGAATCAAAACATGCAAATATTGGCATTAGTTTGCCAGGTAATAACGAAGACCCTTCTGCTCCTGTGTATATAGATGGTAAAAAATTTACGACGCTACAAGGTGATAACATTGATAATCAATTTATTGATATTTTACAGTCCTATATAGAAGAAAAGTATAGTTAATTATCAATATTTGCTATAGGCCTAGATTTATCTGTAATCCACTCACTCCAAGACCCGACATACAACTTTATACCTTTTATTCCAGCAATTTCCATCGCTAATATATTATGACATGCAGTTATTCCTGATCCGCACATTGAGATTACATTTTCAGAGGTTGTGTCAGCAATAATTTTATCAAAAGCAAGTTTTAAGTCCTCAGGTGATCGAAATTTACCGTCTTTATTGAGATTAAGGCTTAAAGGATGGGAAATAGCTCCAGGAACATGCCCTGCAATTGGGTCAACTAAATCCTTTATACCTAGATATCTCTCTTTTGACCTGGCATCTATTATTAATTTATTCATTTTATACTGCGCTTCTTCAACATCTGTAATCTCTACAACCATTTCTGATTGGATATTAGGGGTAAATATATTTTTTTCAAAAATTGTTTCATCAGTTGTAAGCTTACCCCCTATTGACATGTATGAACCTAATCCTCCATCTAAAACAGCTACTTTTTTGTGCCCGAGCCATTTAAGAATCCACCACATTCTCCCAGCAAATGCTCCAGACGCATCATCATAGATGACAGCCTGTTTTTCCGAGCTAAGGCCCCATTGGGATAATTTTTCAGACAATGCATCAGCATCTGGCAAGGGATGTCTCCCGCTAGACGGGGTTTTTTCACTGGCCAAATCTGTGTCTACATTAACATATATGGATCCGGGTATATGTCCTTCTGTATATGCCTGGATACCATAAGTGGTATCCTTTATATCACACCTACAATCAAACACTAATGTGTTTTCATCTTGTAGTGAATTTATTAGATTTTCAGCTGAAATAATTGTTTTATATGACATTTTTAAATTGAATTATAAATATACACTAATCCTATTAATAACGTAACTACGTTTAATACTACACTAAAAGTATGTAATTTTTTAAACTTATCTTTACCCGTATCACCCATATCACGAGCATTATTTATCATAGGTATTAAACCTCTGCTAATAAAACTCAGCACTATCATCGATCCAATCAATAAAAAAGCTAGGTTATCGTGGCTTTTTATATCTATCACTATAGCTAGGACACCAATGATTATCCCAAAAACATAATACTTTGGGAAAAATGCTCGCAAAAATAGACCGGCACTTTTTTCATCTAATGATTTGAACACCGTTGGCGCAATGATAGATGAAAAAAAAATTATTGAGCCTATCCATACACTTACTAAAACTATTGACATAATTGCTTTGACCTCCGTTGTCTTGATCTTGTATTATACATCATGATTAAATAACCTTAACTAGTTATATGACTAAAACTGTTTTTAAAACAACATCGCCACAAGATGCTATAAAATTAATGGAAAACTTCATTAATAATCACCTACATAATTATAGCGCTAAAAGAAATTATGACTATGGCCCTGATAATCGAACAAATATTAGTATGCTATCTCCATATATAAGACATAGAATCATCACTGAACAAGCAGTTATTGATAAAGCCATAAATAAGTTCCCTCTGCCAAAAATAGAGAAATTTATACAAGAAATTCTGTGGAGAACATACTGGAAAGGATGGTTAGAGCTTAGGCCAAAATTATGGGAGGATTATAAAAACCTGGTAGAAGATAATCATAAAAAACATGAACTTACAGATGTATTATCATGTAACACTAATATAGACTGTTTTGATTCTTGGACTAAGGAATTAGTTGAGAACAATTATCTGCATAATCACGCTCGAATGTGGTATGCGAGTATTTGGATTCATACGCTTAAACTTCCCTGGTACCTTGGTGCAGATTTTTTCTTAAATAATCTTTTAGACGGTGATCCTGCCTCTAATACTCTAAGCTGGCGCTGGGTTGCAGGACTACAAACTAAAGGCAAAACTTATCTTGCTAAAGCATGGAATATTCAAAAATACACAAATAATCGGTTTACACCCATAGACAAGACACTCTCATCCCAGCCTGTTATGGAACCTTTTGTCGACTATAAAACGAACTCAATAAAGTTCCATGCTAGTGAAGAGTTTGACTGGACAAATTCCGGGCTTTTAATCACAACAGAAGACATGGATGTATTAAGCTGTGATAAAATTGAAGTTCCAATAAAAGATGCATACATATTGGCTCTCACAGACATTGAAGAGAAAAAATATTCTAAAAGTGTCTCTATGTTCAAATACGCGCTAGCCGAATCAACTCAAAATGCATTATCTGAAGACATTAAGAATATTCAAATTCAGTCAGTAGGCACAAATCAGATTAAGCAAATTATTGATTGGGCTAAACAAAATGAGATGAAAAACATCGTGACTCTGGCTTGTCCATGTGGCTATGTGAGAGATTTTATTAATATACTAAAAAAAGAGTTGAATAAAGAATCTATAAATATCATAAAG
>NZZP01000032.1 GCA_002698665.1 Gammaproteobacteria bacterium
ATACTCCTGGAGGAATGGCTAAAGTTATGGAAATTCTTTCTCAGAACCCTCCAGAGGGTTGGCAGGCTGAGATTTTGTCATTACACTCTCCAAAAAATTTAATTCATAAATTGAGTGCTTGGCAGAAAGCAAGAAAATGGATCAATAAGAATCACAAGAATTACGACATTATCCACATACATAGCGCCGCAGGTCATTCATACCGGAGAAAGTTGAACCTTGCTAAATTATCACATAAACTTGGTATTCCCGTGATTTTTCACATCCATAGTGGTCAATTTTATCGTTTCGCTTCAAAAAATAAAAACATAAAATCGCAACTCAAACCATTTACTAAGGTGGTTTTGTCCGATTATTGGAAAGAAACCTTGGAGCCAATTATTGGTACATGCCATGTATTACCAAATCCTGTTGACGAAAATATCAAATTTGTACCAATGGAAAGTAAAAAGCAAAAACAAATGCTCCTCCTAGGGAGGAAAGACCCTGTAAAAGGCCATGCTTTCGCCATGGAACTTACCCGAACAATGAGGAATGAAGGGTGGAATTTAGTAGCCACAGGCATCACTCATCAGGAAGACGGGATCAATGGATTAGGATGGGTTTCTGAACAAGAGAAAAGGAGACTACTTGAAGAAAGCGCAATACTGCTTGTACCATCTGCCTTTGAAGGTCAACCCATGGTCATCCTTGAAGGTTTAGCAGCAGGCTGTCGAGTTCTTACCTCAGATAATTTATCTGGATTTGAAGAATGTGTTGAAAAACTACCGATGGGAATTAAGAGTTGGGAAGAGTGTTTGAAAAACCAATCATTGAAGACCACAAATACTGACCTTTTGGAAATCCACGCCATGGCGTCCATAAATCAAAAATTATCTTTAATTTATCATCCTAAAGAATTCATTGCTTCTAAAAATTGATCTTTAATCGGTTTTCGTTTAAAGTTAATTTCTGGGTATTTCTTTGCAGACAAAATCGCATCTCTTAATTCTTCGAAATTTCCCCATTCTACACTGAAACCCCACTCTTCTTTCTCAATTATTTCTCCCATAAGGCAGTTAGAATTGACAATACTTGGGATGCCTACGGATGCAGCATCAAACATCTTTGTTGGGAGCGCCCCTTCAGAGATATTACCTCTTTTTGGATTGTACATTGCAAACATAACATCACTTCTTGCTATCAATTGATATTTTTGTTCAACATCAAATCGTCCGTGAAACTCGAAATCTATACCGAACTCTTTACGTTGCTGGATTAAGTCTCTCTCAACTTTTTCGGATAGTACACCATCTCCTGCGATTAAGAGTTTAATTTTTGAGAGATCTCTTAACTTAATTACAGATG
This sequence comes from Gammaproteobacteria bacterium, assembly GCA_002698665.1. Lineage (GTDB taxonomy): Bacteria > Pseudomonadota > Gammaproteobacteria. The sequence goes on from NZZP01000032.1 coordinate 1,348, forward strand.
AAATTAAAAAGGTCATAGCCTCTTTATCACGTATTTTTCCAACATATGAAATAACGGTTTCTTTATTATTAATTTGTTTTGGGATTTTCCGAGGTTGTTGTGGCCTATTCTCAATTACAACCGAGTCAATCCCTCTTTGCTTTATCCATTGCTTGAATCCCGGAAATCTGCCGTTACGTAGAGACCCACTTGAAGTGAATATAAGGTCAGGTTTCGTCAAATGCTTTTCAAATTGCTTTTGTTGATATTTACTCACTAATCTTCTTGAAAAAGAGCGAGGATTGTTCATTCTAGGCCAAGAAAAATGTAAATCATGCATGTCGAGTATTAGGCATATGTTTAGTTTCCGCTTTAAATACACGCCTGCTTGAAGAGTATCACCATCATGACAAAAAACAATTTCTGGAGGAGATTTTTTTATTTCTGTTATTGCAAATTTCAAAAACCGCTTTTTCCCCGTAATTGTTTTGATTGTGCCTCCATAAGGAGAGTTCCCATGTTGAAATCGTAAAATTTTCACACCTTGAACCAAAGAGGTTTTCTCACTTTCCTTCATTCGATCATACGCGTAGATTGTGACATCATATCCTTCCTCAACCAACCAAATACCCATTCGGAGGACCCTTGGATCAGGGTCGCAGTTATTTGTGACCAGCATCGATACCTTGCGCACATTTGTGTTATCGATTGCAAAGGTATTTTTTTTTTGTCACTCATTCCAGCATTGCGAGATAATTAATCTCGTAAATAAACAATACAAATCAAAATATGTTCTGATTCACTATGAAGTAATCTCCAAAATCAGATCATAGAGGTTCTGAATCGAAACTCTCCATTGTAATTCTCTCTCAGCAAAAATTTTAGATTCAGTTTGTAATTTTCGAAAATTCGGTAAGTCAATATTCATTAACCAATCTATTGATTGGTTAAGAAATCTTTCTTGACTGAATAGTTTCATGAAAGAATGGTTTTTTTCAAAACTATTTCCTTGATGATCTATGCCCAAGACCACAAGGCCTGAAGCGAGATATTCTGATCTCTTCAAAGGACTGGCAATCCTCCATATCCTTTGATCGGGCATTGGCAATAGCCCAATATCATAACCACCCAAACGTTTGGCGAGATCAATTTGATCAAGGTTACCTGTCACGTGAACATTTGGAATTTTCGATGAAATTAGTACTTCTTTATACTTCCCTTCACCATGAAAATGAAACTCAAATTTATCCGATTGAGTGTCTAATAATCTTGCGAGTTCTAGAACCATAGGAAGGCCCCTGTGTTCATCTAATCTTCCATGATAAACTAGCTTAATCTTGTTATCATTCTTTTCTCGCGGGAAAAAAACAGTTGTATCAACACCTGCTGGCAATATCTTCAATCTACCATTAAATTCGGGAATTTTCTTTTTGACAAAATCCCCATGAGGCCCTGAAACAACACAACCAAAACTAGAATTCCTCCATGCTCTACTCCAAGCGGGCCATTGCAAATAAGAAAATATGCCTTTGTCGGCAGGAGGTCCACGATCAATAATTATACATTTACTTTCGATATGCTTTGCTATTTTGCTTAATTTCCAATCAATAATTACACAATCTGAATTTTCTATATTTTCAAGATGTTTTTTTAAATTATTCACTATGGATGATGATTGTAATCCCATAATGCTTGAACAGTTAACTTGTACATGTTGAAAAGATGAAGCAGAGATATTACTTGGAGAGTACATAACTAGGTTTATACCCATTTCTACTAGGCCATTCGCAAGTGCAAGTTGCGTGGTCGCACAAAGATCTTTGTCTATTTTCCTAGCAGTAAGCCATGCTACATCCATATGAGTTTCATTCCTATCAGGACTCAACGGTAGAAAGTCATTTGCCAGAATAACTTCGGAATTAATTTGAAGTATGTAGTTTTGGAGAGGCTATGTCAACATCTGATTCCACAATCGAAGATGATGATGATTCGATAAGTCAATTACTTTTACGAGAAAATAAGCACTATAGAGAATTGAGAAGAATACGCTCATCCCTTGCTTTTAGACTTGGTACAACCATCGTAAATTCTATCAAATTCCCACCAAAATTATTGATTCTACCATTCCTATTATTATTTATTGGCTTTGATTGGGGTTTGGAACGGATTGGAAAAAAGAAGTTCAATCAAGACGATTTTGACATAATTAATTCAAATAATAGAAATTGTGTGATAATGTTTCCAACAAACGGAGTAGGTTTCGGGCATTTCACGAGGCTATTGGCAATAGCAAAGCGAATGAAAGAAAAAGACCCTGAATTAGAAATCGTGTTCTTTTCAACTATGTCAACAATGCATCTGCTAAAAGAACATGGAATAATTGGATATCGAATACCAGGTAGGAAGGAGTATCAGGACTCAACTACTACCTCATGGAATGCCATTTTAGAGGAGTCTCTCTCTCTTGTTTTTGCTGCTCACAAACCTAAGTTGTTTGTTTTTGACGGCGCTTTTCCATACAGAGGGATGTTAAATACGATTAAAGAAAGAAAAAATCTAGCAAAGGTATGGGTAAGAAGGGGCACATTTAAGAAAAAAGCAACAAAAATACCCAAAGATAGTTTGAACCATTTCGACCATATAGTTCGGCCAAAAGATAGCATTACGTCAGATGTTTCTAAAGAAATATTGTACGGGCTTGAAGTCTCATATTGCAACCCAATAATTCTATGTGATCCTACTGAATTAGTCTCAAAGAAAATTGCACGCACTAGACTGGGGCTTAGAGACGGCATGTTTGTTGTTTACATTCAATTAGGTGCTGGAAACATTAACGACATTGACAATGTAATTTCAAATTGCATAAGCATTCTGAATTCAAAGAAGAATATCCGGATAGTAATCGGTGAATCAATGATTGGTTCTCGTATGGAATTTGAGGGAAGCCAACTTCAAATTCTACGGGACTACCCTAATTCGATGTACTTCAACGCCTTTGACTTTGCAATCATTGCTGGCGGGTATAATTCCTATCATGAGGTTATCCACCATAACTTACCCAGTATCTGCATTCCAAATACAAAAACTGGGATGGATGATCAATTAGCTCGAGCCAAGGCTGCCGCATCTCAAAATGCAATAATCGTCATAGAGGAGCCAAATAAGAACAATCTTACCCTAGCCATTGAACAAGCCCTTAATCCAGAAATGAGATCGGCGATGAAAATTGCAATGGAAACACTAGTATTACCTAATGGAGCCTCGGAAGCTGCCGATTTTTTTAACAAATTAATCAACGATTAAGGAACCATTCAACGGTTTTTTGCAAGCCTTCCTCTATGCCAACTAATACTTCATAATTCAAAAATTTAGATGCCTTTGATATATCAGCATGAGAATGAAGAATATCGCCTGGACGATTTGCCTCGTAAACCGGTTGTATTTCTGAAACCTCAGGAATATGTTTCTCCATTGCTGATTTCAAATTAGATACAAGCTCATTTACCGTTAACCGCCCGCCACACGCAACATTGACACACAAGTATCCTGTGTTTAGCGGCTTTACCATTCCAGAAAGATTCGCAAATACGGCATTGTCTACATAGGTAAAATCTCTACTCTGATCCCCATCACCGTATATTTTCGGAGAATGTCCTGCTCTCATCAAATCAATGAATTTTGGAATCACAGCAGCGTATGGGCCTTCAGGATCTTGCCTTGGGCCATAAATATTGAAGTATCGTAAGGCAACTACTTCCAAACCATAGGCCTTGTTCATAGTTTCTGCGTAAGATTCACCAATACATTTGGTTGCAGCGTAAGGCGATAGCAAATTGCCTGTGAGATGCTCTACCTTTGGTAGCGTCTCTTCATCACCATAAACTGATGATGAACTAGCCATGACTACTCTAGAAATGCCCGAGTTTACTGCTGCCCATAAGACGTTTAGTGTACCATTTACATTATGCTGGTGACTCAAAAGTGGTTCTTTCATCGATCTCGGCACGCTTCCTAAAGCCGCTTGGTGAGAAACAAAATCAATATCCTTCATCACTTCTAAGCACAATTCATAATCTCTAATATCTCCTTCTATGAATTCAACTGAGTCATCGGGCAATCCAATCAAATTTTCACGATTTCCTGTAATTAAGTTATCAATTACGCGTACTCGAGCGTTTAGGTCTACGAGTTTCCTCACCAAATTTGAGCCGATAAAACCTGCACCCCCGGTTACAAGCACAGACTTACCTGAAAAATTATGTAAAATTTCTTCTTGATTACTCAAGATATTATCAAACATGAAATTCACCTTTCTGAATCATTTCAGCTTTCAATTCAAAGAGTTGAGTTCCTTTAAACTTAGAAATTACCCAATTATCGTTTTCATACTTGAATACTACATTCTTCTCATGCATTATCGTTGGCCATGTCGTTGATGTTTCAACTAAAATAAAATCTTCATCCTCATCCAAAATCACGTCGGCTGCGAGGACCGATATCCCATGGTTTAACACAAACTTTCGGGCCCAATCCAACATAGATATTATTTGTGGTGTTAATTCATTTTCTGGAGTACGTAACCCACTACCGGATGCAAATGGCAAGTCATCCCGGTTTTTCCTATGCACAACCATTCCGTATTTTCCTCCAAGCAAGATAAGTCTCCAGTCATTTGGGTTGTTTGGCATGAACTTTTGCCACAACACATATCCCTTCTGAGTTAAACCAGGGATATGCGCATCATGACGTGCTTTTCCTTCTTCAGAGAATATTGCTTCGAGTTCTTTTTTGGCTTGATTTTCATTTTCAACAAGTCTGACATTGCTGGCATGGGCTCCCTCAATAGCTTTTGATACAAACGGATATCTCGTTGTCTTTAGATACTCTTCCGCTGCTTGTTTATCCGAACTATAAAGTGCAGGAGGCATTAGCACACCATATTCAATTTGCTGAGCACCTTTATCATCATATACCCGTAATTCTTGCAACGAGGGGGCCATTTTTATGTTCTTTAATTTCCCAAAACTTTCTGCAACCAATTTATCCCTATCTCTATGGTCCAAATGATCGATGAAGAAGTAAACAAACGAACTGTCCTTATCAGGAACTAATTCGGAATTGCGAACCATGAATGATGGTATGCCCAAACGTTTTGCTGCTGAACAAAGCAACGCTGCTTTACCGTTTCTGTCATCTACATAAGTAAATAGATTTAATTTTGATTCTTTTGAAATATCCAGTGGTTTATACTTTAATTCAGGAGCCTCACCATCTACATCAATATTTGAATAAAGAGAAACAAAATTACTTGATGCCGTTTCTAGAGAAAAGATTTCTTTTGCATTGGATTTAGAAAGCCTTTTCGCTTTTGTTCTCCAATCATCATCCTTCAGAGCATTTACTAACTTTGCAGCAAGGTCATCTTTATCATCCGATTCTGAGAGGTATCCTGTTTGGCCCTCTATGAAAGTCTCTGATGCTCCACCAGCATTTGTTGAAATGACAGGAACTCCAAAGCCTTGTGCTTCAATTAGTACATTCGGCAGCCCCTCAAATTCGGAGGTAAGTAATAACAAATCGAACTTTTGTAACCACAAATAAATCTGATGTGAGCGCCCAATGAAGTGAATACTTTCCTCAAGACCTAACCGACGAACGGTTCGTTTCGCTTGCTTCATTAATGGCCCTTCTCCAAGAAGAATAAATTTTGTATTTGGCAATTTTTCAATGACCTTCTTTGCCGTCTCTATGAATAAAAGTGGACGTTTCTCGGATGAGAAGCGCATAATCCCACCAACTAACAAATTGCTTTTGTCTAGATTAATCCCTTTTCTCTCAAGATTGAATTCGCTTTCCGAAGAACTCTTTACCATGAGTTCATAATCTGTCGAGTTGTAAATGACCAACTTCTGACGTTGTGGTAATTCTAACCATGAATCATATGATTTCGATACTGCCGAACTCACATGATACATTTGAACTTGGGGTCTTTCAAGTAATAATTTGTAGGCCTGCTTGTACCAAATTGGTCTTGCAAATGGATTTACGCCATCAACATCATGTTTTGAAACTGACCGAGTAGAGAGTACTATCCGAGGGACTTGTGCAAGGACTGCGGCAACTCCTGCAACAATATTCAACCTATCATGAAATGCATGGACAACCGAAGGTTTTTCTTGTTTAAACTGTTGATATAATCCATATATCTCTCTGAGTAAATTCTTGGGCAATTGTTCCAATGAGTTTTTTCCAAATTTGCTGATTAAATCTTCCTCAGATTCAATCATTTCCGCAGATTTTGGCACTATCGTTTTTAGATTTACGATGGACTCATTGATAAATTTTCGATAGGACTCTTTATCATCTTTTTCGCTCCATTCTGAGCAATACAAGGTGATTTTTGGCAATGGGGAAACATGTTTCTCAAATCCTTTTATGGTGTTGATTATCTGTCGTTCTGCTCCGCCAATACCTACTGAATGAGAAACAAACGCAATACTGTCCAAGGGTTTACTTTCTCTTTGAGATCGTTGAGTCATTTGAATCATTTTTTGAACTACTAATTCAGATACACTCGTCCTCTTACCAGATTCAAAACGTTTGATTAGCCAGTTTTCATTAAGGCCAGCACCATGCAAATGATTGAAGATATCAGTCATCACCAAGCCGGCTTGACGGTGTTTGGGGTTGTATGAGGTTACATCATTTGCCAAGATAAAGGCGACATCTGCTCTGTCAATAGAACGGAACTCTTTAGCAGCATTTAAGATTACATTTGGATTATTTCCTACACTTGTTCGAAATTTTTTCAACTCTTTTCGCATTTCACCTTCTAGAGATAACGATTCATATAGCAAAGATAATTTCAAATTACCATGTTTTTTCTCAGAAAAATACTTCACCACCTTTTGTAAATAAAGTTCTACATCGTTTTTCTTTTGCAGGCGCTTTGAAAGAACGATGACGTTTTTCCATAACGAGATGTTATCCATATCAAGATTAACCAGGCGTTTAAAAATTTCAAGAGCATCTTCATGTCGAGATTGCTTCCAATAGACTTGTCTCAACATAGTTAGACCTTTGAAAGTATCAGGGCTATCTGTAATATTTCCCTGTAGTATCTTTTCTGCCTCAGATAATTGGTTCAATTTTAGATAACAATTTGCAATCTTTAGTATTGCATCTCCTCTTTCTGGGTGGTCATGGAGTATCTTTTGCCATACTACAAGACTTTCTTCCCAATCTTCCACCTCCGATAGAATATTCCCCAAGAGGAGACGAATATTCAGGCTTGACGAGATTGCTTCATTTTTTGACTGTAATACAGAGATTGCTTGATTAAGTTTACCAAGCCTTCGTAAGGTTCGAGCCAAAAAAATCACAATATCTGGCCTGTCTGGTTCCATGTCGGCTGCGCGATAAAAATGCTCCAGAGCGGCTAATTCTGAGTTAGAATTTAATAAAAACCTGCCATAGAGTAAATTAAATTCTATATCATTTGGATGACCTCGTATCGCTAAATCGAGTAATGATTCGGTTAACTCGTGTTCTCTCAACTCATTATAGGATTTGCATATATTCAATAACTGATCTCTGCTTCCTCTATCTGCTTTTTCTAAGAATAACAGAAGATACTTCTTTTCTGAAAATAATTTTCCATTTTGAACAGCTCTTGCTGCAAGAATGAGGTGTTGGTTATTCTTTGGCTTAATAGCATGTAGTTTTATGGAGAGTTCGAAAGATTGTTGAAAATCACCTAGATTATATGCCGCTCTTGCTGCTCTATCGTAATTTTTGTCTAATTCGATGTCCCTTTCAATTAGTTCAAGCCAACAGCGTAAGGCTTCTTGATGGTTTTTTAACCGATTCCAAGCTCTTCCTTCAAGATCAACAAGTTTTTTGTCTAAAATTGATGTGTTGACTGCTCTACAATAATTTGCTGAAATTTTGAATTTGCCAAGATTAAATGCAAGTCGAGCGATAGTAGAAGAACGTTTTGTATTCTCTATGAAAATTAGCGGTGCGGAAATTGGTAAGGAGAGTAAAAGCGAATCGAGAGCGGGGTCCCTCACAATCTGTTCAAGAATTTGCCATGCCCAACTCTGATCTGGATCACTTGCTAGACTAAATGAGGCGACTCTAAATGCTAATTCTAAGTCATATTTTTTGCTGATTGTACCAATTCTCTTCAATTTACGATTGTCTGAAAGGTTGTCTAGATTAATCTGAGACCAAAATTGACACGAAGATACAAAATCATCCGTTTCAATGGCCAACTGTCCTAAATGATAACGAACGATATCAGGATTTTTGCCATTTGTTAAATTTGCTTCTAATAATGCTCTTGAATCGTTATATTGTCCCCTTTTCATGAGGGTAACTGCTCTTTGTATAGCTGCAGGACCTAAGACTGCATCTCTGTTGCGATTTCTGCGTATCAATCCATCTCCATCGGCAATCATTGAATCATATGTCTCAATCATTTCTTCAGGTTGTCCTGACGCTACAATATGTCCCTCGTCGATGATTATAACCCTATCACAAAGCTGACGCAATATCGAAGGACTGTGCGTTACAATCACAACCGTTCGGTTTGCTTCCCTCACCATTTGAAAGATTTTCGTTTTTGAACGCTCTCTAAATGAAGCATCGCCGACTCCGAATACCTCATCAATGAGTAGAATATTTGCATCAAGGTTGGCAGCAACCGAGAAACCTAGTCTTGCTTTCATTCCAGATGAATACGTCTTCAAAGGAGCATCGATAAAATCCTCAAGTTCAGAAAAAGAAATGATTTCATCGATTTTTTCTTCAATTAAACTTCTCTTTAATCCAATAATTGATCCATAAAGAAAAATATTTTCTCTACCAGTTAGTTCTCTGTTAAATCCTACTCCCACACTTGCAAGCAAGGCCGCTTTTCCCCTAATTTTCACGACGCCTGCATCGGGGGCATATATTCCAGCAATTACCCTAAGCAACGTACTTTTCCCCACCCCATTACGCCCAATAATTCCAAGAACTTCACCTTCCATGACCTCAAAATTGACATTTTTCAGAGCAAGAAAATCTGTATCGATTTTATTTCTTGAAAATAATGACAATAATCTTGATTGTAAAGTTTTTACAGATAAATTGCCCTTTGGGAAATTTAATCCAAGGTCGATTACGGACACTGCGGTCCTTTTCATAGATACTTCACCGCCTTATTTTGCTGTTTGGAATAAATTAGTAAGCCGAAAAATAACAAAAACATGGTTGAAAAGAAAGAAAATAATACTGATGTACCGTCAATGATTAACTCGCTTCCAAGAACTCCGCTCCTCACAGTAGATATGTTTACGGCCATAGGATTAACGGCAAGATACCACCAATGGTATTTTTCTGGTATGAATGACATGGTATACATGATGGGGGTAAGAAAAAAACCTACTCTGGTCAAAAAACCTATGAGGTGATCTACATCTCTGTACCTTACGTTTATTGGAGCGAGTAAAAATCCAACAGCACACGCCAAAATTCCAGTCATAACCAGCCCATAAATTACATAAATAATCCGCCAAGAAATTGAAAGGTCATACATTAAAATAAATGGTATCAAGACGAGCATGCTCATGGCGGTAATTATATAGTTAGCACCACATTTTGCAACGATCAATGTCGCATGCGGAAATTGAATTTGTTGAATTAATCCCGCATTTTTCACTAGAGAATTAACACCAAATCTAACGGTCTTAGCAAACATTGACCATATCAAAATCCCTGTTAATACCAGTAGTGGATACATTGGTTCTGATGTCCCACGTAGAATGATAAATACAAAATAATATGCACCTGCGAGCATGAGAGGCTCAATCAATGTCCATAAATATCCAAGCACTGATGAGTGGTACCTCAGCCTCAAGTCCCTTCTGACCAAGACTCGGATTAATGGCATTGAAGAAAAAATAGATGTAAGCGTTGTTCCGAGTGAAGGTTTAGAATATGGCTCACGTAAGGGTGCCGAAGAGTTCGATGTTTCCAAAACCTTCTCCTCCCTTCTCATTCACTCCTGAGTCTTTTCATACATCAGGATATCCTAAAACTATGTTATTTTGATAATGGTTATGTGAGTTTTTTCAGTGGTTTCAAAAACTATTGTATGGAGGGTTTGTCATGGGATGGGTGGAAGAATTTGTGGCTAAGGCCGAGAATCGGGAGTTAGTCATAGGCGTAGTTGGTCTTGGGTACGTTGGTTTGCCTACGGCAATTGGTTTCCATGATGCTGGATTTTCAGTTTGGGGAGTCGATATTTCACAAAAAACTGTTGATTCGATTAAACAAGGAGTAAATCCTACTGGCGATCCTGATGTTGATGATATCATTCCTACATACGGCAAAAGTGGATGGAATATTACTACCAGTGTAACAGAAGCCGTTCCAAATTGTGATGTGGTACTGGTAACAGTTCCAACTCCCGTCACGAGTGACCTTAAACCTGACTTAAGTTATGTAAGAGATGCAGGGATTTCAATATTTGAGGTAATACCAAATGCGTCTCGAACCATCGTTGTGTTAGAATCAACGGTCTATCCAGGAGTCACAGCCCAAACATGGAATCCTGAGATTGAAAAACTTAACAGAAGAGTAGGAATTGATTTAGAAATAGCCTATTGTCCCGAACGATTTAATCCTGGAGATTCTGCACATGGTGTTCGCCAAGTTGCAAGAGTTATTGGATGTAAAGATGAGGAAATTGGAAAAGCGTTGGTCTCGTTGTATGGTAAACTTACCAGTGGAGATGTTCGATATGTTGGCAAAATTGAAGTTGCTGAGGCTGCAAAGGTCATTGAAAATGTTCAAAGAGACATAAACATCGCTCTTGTAAACGAGCTCGCTCGAATTTTCCCACAACTAGACGTCGATGTTGAAGAGGTACTAAGTGCTGCATCGACAAAATGGAATTTCCATAGATACACACCCGGCATTGGCGTTGGGGGGCATTGTATCCCTGTAGACCCATATTACATGATTCAGAGAGCTGCAGATGTTGGCGTTCCAGCGGAATTAATCTCCGCCGCTCGTGCGGTCAACAGAACAATGCCGCTACATGCTGCTAATGTAATCCATGAAATCATGTACAAGGCAGGGGTTCCATCCGGCCAAGGCAAAATATTGTTCTTAGGGTGGGCGTATAAGCCCGAAGTCGGCGACCCCCGAGAAAGCCCAGCTGAACATTTACATGAGATATTGGAGGCAAAAAATATCTCCGTATCTGTATGGGACCCTCATTTAGAGGCGTCGAGTTATCCTAGTAAAGTAAACATAATCGAAGACATTTACTTAGCCAATGAGTTTGATTTGGTTGTTTTGGTTACTGCCCATAAAGCATGTTTGGAAATCGATTGGGAGAGGTTAGGACAAAACATGAGAAGAAAAATTGTCTATGATGGACGCAGAGTCTTGAATCTTAAATCCCTTTCAAAAAGCGGTTGGCAAGTACACGCCATAGGAAAACCTTGATGCCAAGATAAAAATGCCTTTCTGATAAGTGGTAGGATGAATGAAAATAGTGTTGAAAAATTTACTGCAAATGATTTCGCATACTCATTAATCTCTATTTTACTAACGCTTCTTCTTTCAGTTGGAAATATATTCCCTAATATTATTGATGAATCTTTAGTCGAAGGATCTGTTCTCAAAGATGCACGATTTGCGATTACTGAACATGCCTTAGAGTCGATAAAAAATGAAGAAACTAAATCAATAATTACAATTGGTTCATCCATTCTTCAATATGCTACTGATGGAGGATGCATTTCAAACCAATTGGCTGACGACGAATATCGCGTATATAATTTGGCGATGTCAGGCGCTAACCCTTACACGGAGATGCTTCAAATTCCAAAACTTATCGAAAGTAAACCCTCAATGGTTTTACTTGATCTTGGTCCGAATGCTTTGTGGGATTTTTATGAATCGAAACAACTTGATGAGTACATTGAACTAAGATTTAGTATACTTAGTATGTCGATGTCCTACTCTTCTTCCGAAAGCTGGGAACCCTTAATTCGAGAATCTGACAAGGAATATATTGCTGATTCACCACAAAAACGGATAAATCTCTCCACAACTTATTCACAAGGTGTAATTGACGACTTAATTAAGAGGAATTTTGGGCATTATTTTGATGTTGATACAAAAAATAATTTAATTCCAAAAATCGGAAGTGAAGAGTGGATTTCGTACCTACAAACCCCGAATTTTTTAGGCCCATATTTTGAAACATTAACCGAAAAAGAGATTGATGATTGGTTCGCTGAAAATATGCCGGGCAAATCAA